>JBKOZX010000001.1:0-12819 GCA_046726115.1 Actinomycetota bacterium
CCGCCGAAGTGCTCGAGGCCGCCGCCGACCTGGTCGTCGTCGGGCGCGCCGGCATCGGCCTCGACAACGTCGACGTCGCGGCGGCGACCCGCCGCGGCGTGATGGTGGTCAACGCGCCGCAGTCGAACGTCCTGTCCGCCGCCGAGCACACGATCGCGTTGCTGCTCGCCCAGGCCCGCAACATCCCACAGGCCGACCACGACCTACGCGGCGGCAACTGGGACCGGCCCCGCTGGGAGGGCATCGAGCTGTACGGCAAGACCCTCGGCGTTGTCGGGCTGGGACGCGTCGGCGTGCTGGTCGCGCAGCGGGCGCACTCGTACGGCATGCGGCTCGCGGCGTACGACCCCTACGTGAGCCACGAGCGCGCCCGGCAGCTCGGCGTGCAGCTGGTACCCGCCCTCGAGGACCTCGTGGCCACTGCCGACTTCCTCACCGTGCACCTGCCAAAGACGCCGGAGACGACGGGGCTCATCGGCCGCGACGTGCTGGCCAAGGCGAAGCCGACGCTGCGGATCGTCAACACGGCGCGGGGCGGCATCGTCGACGAGCAGGCGCTCGGCGAAGCGCTGCGCGAGGAACGGATCGCCGGCGCTGCGCTCGACGTGTTCGACCACGAGCCGACCACAGAGTCACCGTTGTTCTCGCTCGACAACGTGGTCGTGACCCCCCACCTCGGCGCGTCCACGGCGGAGGCGCAGGACAAGGCGGGGCAGACGATCGCCGAGCAGGTCGTGCTCGCGCTCCGCGGCGAGTTCGTGCCATACGCCGTCAACGTGGCCGCGAGCGAGGCGTCGGAGACCGTCCGGCCGTTCCTACCGCTCGCCGAGCGGCTCGGCACGTTGTTCACGGCGCTGGCCGGGGGCGTGGTCGACATGCTCGAGGTGACGTACGAGGGCGAGATCGCGGACTACGACTGCCGGGTGCTGACGCTGGCGATCACGCGCGGCGTGCTCGCGCCCGTCGTCGACGAGCCGGTGTCGTTCGTCAACGCACCGCAGCTCGCGCAGATGCGCGGTCTCGAGGTGCGGGAGACGAAGACGTCCTCGACGCGCGATTACGTGAATCTCGTCTCCCTCCGAGGCCGGGTCGGGAGCCGGCCGGTCCACGTCGCCGGCACCCTCACTGGTCAGCGCGGCGAGCCCCGCATCGTGGGCATCGACGACCACAGCATCGAAGTCCCGCCGTCGAGCCACATGGTCGTCGTCCGCAACGAGGACGTCCCGGGCATGATCGGACGGGTCGGTTCGATCCTCGGCGCCGCCGACGTGAACATCGAGGACATGCGCGTGGGCAAGAGCCCATCCGGGGAAGCCGCGCTCATGGCGCTGACCACGTCGATGCCGGTACCGGCCGAGGTCGTCGAGCAGCTGCGCGGCGAGCGCGGCGTCGTCGACGCCAAGGCGATCGAGCTGGACTGACTCTCTGGTCGCACTTGCTTGCGCAAGTGCTCCAGCCCACAGTCGTCTGGGGCCCGGGGCCGGGGAAACCCCGGCCCCTGTCGGAGGTGCCGTGCCAGCTTCCGCCCAGGTCAGCGGGCCGACTTGCGGAGACCGTCGGCCTCGGCAGCGGCGGGGTCCCGGTAGCAGCGGTCGGGATGGGTCCGCTCGTAGTTGAGGCCGCCGGCCACATGGAAGATCTTGCTCGACATCTTCGCCTTGACCGGATGGCTGGCCGGACACGTCCCGCCGGTCGGCTCGACCCACGCACCGCCGCTGTTCGACGGTGCAGCCTGCGCCGCGGCCGGTTCGGTCGCGGTCACCCGTGCCGCCGCGGGCGCCGGGTTGTCGGTTCGCGGCTGCGGCGGGTACGGCGCCGGTTGCGCCTCCCAGGTCAGGTCAGACTCCGAGCGCTGCGACTCGAACCACCGCCAAACGCCATAGGCCACTCCAGCCACCAAGCCCAGCTTGAACACCCGCTTCAGGAATCGCCCCACGGCGGTCCTCCTTATCGACGCCCGAGTCTCGCGCGCGCGAACGAATACGAAAGAAGTTGACTCGTCCCCCGAATTGCTGCGACCATGAGTAAATCATGACTAAGGAACTGCGCGCCCAGAGCCTGCTCCTTATCTAGTTGCGAGCGCCTTTCGGTGCTCGCGGACGCCTCCTCGTGCCTTCCGGCCGGGGAGGTTTTTCGTTGGCCGAATGCAGATCGGGAGACCGAGATGGTGGACCAGGTACGAATCTTCGACACGACACTGCGGGACGGCGAGCAGTCGCCCGGCATCTCGCTGGACGTCGCCGAGAAGCTCGAGATCGCCGAGCAGCTCGCCCGCCTCGGTACCGACATCATCGAGGCGGGGTTCCCCATCGCGAGCCAGGGCGACTTCGACGCCGTCGAAGCCATCGCCAAAAGCGTGCGTGGGTCGACGATCGCCGGTCTCTCGCGCACGGGGTTCCAGGACATCGACCGTGCGTGGGAGGCGGTGCGCCACGCCGAGCGGCCGCGCCTGCACGTCTTCATCGCGACCTCGCCGATCCACATGAAGAAGAAGCTTCGCATGACCGAGGACCAGGTCAAGGAGGAGGCGGGAGCAGGCGTCGCTCGGGCGAAGGGCTATTGCGACGACGTCGAGTTCTCGCCGGAGGACGGCAGCCGCTCGGATCCCGAGTTCATGTGCGACGTGTGCCAGATCGCCGTCGACAATGGCGCGACGACGATCAACATCCCCGACACCGTGGGATTCGGCGTGCCCGAGGAGTTCGCCGAGCTCATCTCGTACGTGCTCGAGCGAATCAAGGGTGACTACGTCGTGTCGACGCACTGTCACAACGATCTCGGCCTGGCCGTGGCGAACTCGCTGGCCGGCGTGCGCGCCGGGGCCCGGCAGGTCGAGTGCGCCATCAACGGGCTCGGCGAGCGGGCCGGCAACGCCGCGCTCGAGGAGGTCGTGATGGCGATCAAGACGCGGGGCGACTACTTCGGTCACCTCGAGGTCGGTGTGCGCACCGAGGAGCTGGCGCGCACGTCGCGCGTGGTCTCGCGGCTCACCGGCTACCCAGTGCAGTACAACAAGGCGGTCGTCGGGCGGAACGCGTTCGCGCACGAGGCCGGCATCCACCAGCACGGGGTCCTCGAGGATCCTGAGACGTACGAGATCATGGACGCGAACGCAGTGGGCCAAGAGGCGGCGCAGATCGTCCTGGGCAAGCACTCGGGCCGGCACGCGTTCGCCGACTCGCTCGGGAAGATGGGCATCAAGATCCAGGGCGACGCGCTGAACGCCGCGTTCACCCGGTTCAAGGAGCTCGCCGACCGCAAGGTGCAGATCACCGAGGCCGACATCGAGGCGATCGTGGCCGAGGAGCTCGGGACCGGGTACGTGCACCGGTTCGACCTCGTTGACCTGACACTGTCAGGCGGCATGTCGTCGACGCCGACGGCCAAGGTCGTGGTGGCGAACGTCGACGGCAAGATCGACGCCGAGGGATCCGGCAACGGGATGATTGACGCTGCCATTGCCGCCATCGCCGCGGCCACGGGTATCGAGGGGCGGCTCACCGACTTCCAGGTGCACGCGGTGACGGGCGGTGGCGACGCGCTCGGCGACGTCGTGCTCCAGATGGAGGCGGGTGGCTTCAAGGTGTCCGGACGCGGCGTGTCGACCGATGTGGTCGAGGCCTCGGCCCGGGCCTACCTGAACGCCGTCAACCGGGTCGTGCGTCTGCGCGAGCGAGGCGAGGAGCGCGAGATCGAGATCGGGCCATGAACGAGTGGGCCACCGCGGCCCACGCAGTCGACTACCTGGAACGAGGGGAGGCCTACCCGCCGCATCGAACGGACGGAGAGGAGCTATTGCTCGCGGCGCTGCCGCAAAGGGTGCGTCGCGTGCTCGATCTCGGGACGGGAGACGGCCGCTTGCTCGCCCTCGTCTTGTTGACACGCCCCGACGCGCATGGAATCGCGGCCGACTTCTCACCGCCGATGCTCGATGCATGCCGCGACCGGTTTGCCCATGACGAACGGGTACGTGTCGTCGAGCACGACCTCGATGACCCCCTGCCGGAGAGATGGGGAGCGTTCGATGCCGTCGTGTCCAGCTTCGCGATCCATCACTGCACGCATGAGCGCAAGTATCAGCTCTACTGCGAGGTGCTCGACCGGCTCGATTCGGGCGGTGTGTTCTGCAACCTGGAGCATGTCGCCTCGCCGACGCCAGAGCTTCACGAGCGCTTCTTCCGGCTCATCGATGCCGATTCTCGACGCGAAGACCCGTCGAACAAGCTGCTCGACGTCGAGACCCAGCTGCGATGGCTGCGTGAGATCGGCTTCGCGCACGTCGACTGCCACTGGAAGTGGATGGAGCTCGCGCTGCTCTCGGGCGTGAAGCCGGGCTAGGACGCGGCGGGCGCCCGCCACGAGATCCGCGCCGGCTTCTTCGCCCGCTTGCGCCCGCCCGTCCTGGTCACTGGTTGACCGCGATCGGCGAGCTCCGCTGTCGCCCAGGCCCGGAGCGTGCGCACGCGGCGTCGACCGGCGCGCCGGTCGTTCCGGTTGGCGACCGCGAGGGCGATGGTCAGGCGAACGCGTTCGTCCTCTTCGTAGTCGAGGTGGTCGAGCAGGACGTGCGCGCTCCGCGGTTTCAGGCCGAGCCCCACGATGGCTTCACCGGCGCTCGCACGCGTCGCGGGGTCGAACGTGTCCAGCTGGCGCGTCTGGATGCGGAGACGGCGTCGGAAGCGCCAGCGTCGGAGCAGACGCGACACGAGAACGGCAGCGAGGGCGATCGCGCCCACTGCGGCGGGCGCGATCCAAACGAGATTCGTGGACATCGACCCACCAGTATCGAGCCCCGTCGGGCGCGACACGGGGATATGCGCCTACGTGTGGTCAGCCGGCCGTCGGCACTTTGGGCGCCCATGTGGGCCGCTTGGCCTCGTGCGCTGCGATCTCGGCGTCACGCTGGAGCGTGAGACCGATGTCGTCGAGCCCGTGCACGAGGCGATGGTGTGTGTGGTCGTCGAGCTCGAAAGGCTCGTCGAGGTCGACGGCCGGCACCGCGACGCGGCGGTCCGCGACGTCGACCACGATCTCGACCGCGGGATCGTCCTCCACGGCGCGCATGATGCGTGTCACGACGTCCTCCGGGAGCTCCACGGGGACGAGGCCGATCTTGAAGCAGTTGTTGCGGAAGATGTCGGCGAAGCGGGACGAGATGACGGCCCGGAAGCCGTAGTCCTCCAGCGCCCACACCGCGTGCTCCCGGGAGGAGCCGGTGCCGAAGTTCGGTCCCGCGACGAGGATCTGGGCGTCGCGGTAGCGGTCCTGGTTGAGGACGAAGTCGGACCGCTCGCGCCACTCCGCGAAGAGCCCCTCGCCGAAGCCCGTGCGCTCGACGCGCTTGAGCCAGTCGCTCGGGATGATCTGGTCGGTGTCGACGTCGGAGCGGTCCAGTGGGACGGCGCGGGCGATGATCTCGCTCACGGGTTGCATGTCAGTCCAAGTCCTCCGGCGTCGTGAACCTGCCCGCGATCGCGGTCGCCGCCGCCACCGGCGGGGACACGAGATGCGTGCGCCCGCCCTTGCCCTGGCGGCCCTCGAAGTTGCGGTTCGACGTCGACGCGCAGCGTTCGCCCTGCGACAGCTTGTCGGGGTTCATCGCCAGGCACATCGAGCAGCCCGCCTCTTCGCGCCAGTCGAACCCGGCTTCGACGAACACGCGGTCGAGGCCCTCGGCCTCGGCCGCCGCCTTCACGGCCATCGATCCTGGGACGACCATCGCCCGCAGGCCGGCGCGCACGCGCCGGTCGCGCACGACGTCGGCGGCGGCACGGAGGTCCTCGACCCGAGAGTTCGTGCACGATCCGATGAACACGGTGTCGACCTCGATCTCGCGCAGCGGCGTCCCCGCCTTGAGGCCCATGTAGCCGAGCGCACGCCGGGCCGACTCGCGCTGCGAAGGGTCGGCGAACGAGTCGGGGTCGGGCACGACGTCGTCGATCGTCGCCGTCTGGCTCGGGTTCGTGCCCCAGCTCACCGAGGGGCGGATCTCGCTCGCGTCGAGCACGACCTCCTTGTCGAATACCGCGTCGGCGTCGGTCGGCAGGGTCTGCCAGTCGTCGAGCGCGCGCTCCCAGTCCTTGCCCGAGGGTGCGAACGGACGACCCTCGAGGTAGGCATACGTTGTGTCGTCGGGTGCGACCATGCCCGCGCGTGCGCCCGCCTCGATCGACATGTTGCACACCGTCAATCGTCCCTCCATGGAGAGCGACCGGATCGCCGAGCCGCGGTACTCGATGATCGAGCCGATCCCGCCCCCGGTACCGATGCGGGCGATGATCGACAGGACGATGTCCTTCGCGGTGATGCCGGTGCCGAGCGAGCCGTCGACGGTCACCGCCATCGTGCCCGGCTTCACCTGCGGGAGCGTCTGCGTCGCGAGCACGTGCTCGACCTCGCTGGTGCCGATACCGACCGCGAGCGCGCCGAACGCGCCGTGCGTCGACGTGTGGCTGTCGCCGCACACGATCGTGAGGCCGGGCTGGGTGAGCCCCTGCTCGGGACCGATGACGTGCACGATGCCGCGACCCGGATCGCCCATCCCGTACAGCCGGATGCCGAACTCGGCGCAGTTCCGGGCCAGGACGTCCATCTGCTTGGCCGAGATCGGGTCCTCGACCGGGCGGTTGCGGCTCGTCGTCGGGTTGTTGTGGTCGATGGTCGACACGGTGAGGTCGGGACGCCGCACGGTGCGTCCGTGGAGGCGCAGCCCGTCGAACGCCTGCGGCGAGGTGACCTCGTGCACGAGGTGGAGGTCCACGTACAGCAGGTCGGGCTCGCCCTCGCCCCGGTGTACTACGTGGCGTTCCCACACCTTCTCGGACAGCGTCTGGCTCATCGACCCCAGCGTATTGGCCGCATTGGCGATCGGCGCCAACAAACAGCGTTCACCACGGCGTAACAGTCGCGAAACACACCACCCGTAGCTTCCGCGGAGGCGGCGGCTGTGCCGACCGTCGCTGCAGTCGCCGGAGCTGCGACGGCGACCAAGGAGGAGCTGATGGACGTGGTGCTCGTGCGCTGGCCGGAGGAGGACGCACGCCTGGGGCAGCTGCGGGCGAGCGGAGCGCCCCGGCTGCTCCTCTTGAACGGGGAGTCGGCGCCGCCCGAATCGACCGACTGCCTCGAGGACTGGATCCGGCTCCCGGCCGACGACCGCGACGTGCGGGCCCGCGTCGCCAGCCTCGCCGCCCGAGCCGAGACCGAGCAGACCGCGCCCGAGATCGACGGGGACGGGCTCCTGCGCTACCGGGGGGGTTGGGTCGCCCTGTCGCCGGTCGAGGCCGCGCTCGCCGCCACGCTGGTCGACCGGTTCGGCGCCGTCGTCGGGCGAGAAACGCTGGCGCGCCGGGCGTGGCCGAACGGCTCCCCGACGCGCAACGCCCTCGACGTGCACATGCTCCGGCTGCGGCGTCGCATCGCGTCGCTCGGCGTGGAGGTGCGCACGGTCCGGTCCCGCGGTTACCTGATGCAGACTGCGCAGCCTCGAGCCCACGCGCAGTAGGGCCGCACACCGTGCCCGTAGGAGACATCCTCCTCGACATCCTGATCGTCCTGATCGCGGCGAAGGTCGCGGCGGAGATCGCAGAGCGCATCGGTTTTCCGCCGGTCGTCGCCGAGATCCTCGCCGGCGTCGCGATCGGCCCGTCTGCGCTCGACCTCGTCGGCACCGAGGAGACCCTGCGCGTGCTGGGCGAGATCGGCGTCATCCTCCTCTTGCTCCAGGTCGGCATGGGGATGGACCTCGCCGACCTGGGCGCGGTGGGAAAGGCGTCGGTGTTGGTCGCCGCCGTCGGGGTCGTCGTGCCGATGGCGTCGGGCTTCGGCGTGGCGGAGGCCTTCGGCTACGACCCGAAGATCTCGTTGTTCCTCGGCGCCGCGCTGGCGGCGACGAGCGTCGGCATCACGGCCCGCGTGTTCAGCGATCTGCGGGCGCTGGCGACCGTCGAAGCTCGAACCGTGCTCGGCGCCGCCGTGGCCGACGACGTCCTCGGTCTCGTCATCCTCACCGTGGTCGTGCGCATCGTGACCGAGGGCTCGGTGTCGGTGCTGAGCGTCTTCGGGATCTTCGCCCTCGCGCTCCTCTTCTTGGTGGCGACGACGCTGGTGGGGTCGCGGTTCGCGCCGCCGCTGTTCCAGTTCGTCAATCGAAACGCGCGCTCGGCCGGGACGGTCGTCGTCCTCGCGCTCGCGTTCACGCTCGCCTTCGCCGAGCTCGCCGACGCCGCGCAGCTCGCGCCGATCGTCGGGGCGTTCGTGGCCGGGTTGGCGTTGTCGCGCAGCACCGTCTCCGATCGGATCTCGCGGGACCTGGCTCCGGTCGGTCACCTGTTCATCCCGGTGTTCTTCTTGCAGATCGGCATCGACGCCGACGTCGGATCGTTCTTCGATCCCAAGGTCCTGGCGATCGCGTCGGCGTTGTTCGC
Organism: Actinomycetota bacterium; assembly: GCA_046726115.1. Classification (GTDB taxonomy): domain Bacteria; phylum Actinomycetota; class Acidimicrobiia; order IMCC26256; family JACDBD01; genus JALZAA01. Next base: position 8,427 of record JBKOZX010000001.1, read on the forward strand.
CGTGGCTGTGGTCGGGAAGCTCGTCGCCGCCGTCGGTGCCACGGGGTCTCCCGGCGACAAGCGCTTGATCGGCATGGGGATGATCCCCCGAGGTGAGGTCGGGCTGATCTTCGCCACGATCGGCCTGCAGGAGCACGTCCTGACGCACGACCAGTACGCGGCGCTGCTGCTCGTCGTGTTGGCCACGACGCTGGTCTCGCCGCCCTTGTTGCGCTGGCGGCTCCAGCAGCTGCGATCCGGGCGCACGCGTCGCACGCACCCGAGCGCGGGACCTTCGGACGGCCGCTGGGTGCGGACGCAAGACGGCGTCGTCGATCTCGTCGGCGAGCCCCCAGAAGCGCTCGCGCTCTCGCTCGCCCTCGACGCCGCGCAGACGATCACGCGCGCGGACGCGGTGCCGGGCTCGGCGCTCCTCGACTACCTCGGAAGCCTCGGCGACGCGCCGATGCGATGGGACCGCGAATCAACGCAACGCCTCTTCGACGTGTTGCGCGCCGGCGACGCCCGGACATGGCGGTTCCTCGAGACGACGGGCGTGCTCGAACGTGCGCTGCCCGAGCTGGCCGAGGCGGTGAACCGCCGACGGGACGACCCGTTCCTCGTGGACCCGTCGCACGTGTTGCGGTTCTCGCTCGTCGACGCCATCTGCGATCTCGTCGCGGACGGCGGGCGCGCCGCCGCCGAGTACGGGCGCCTCGAACATCCCGAATGGCTGTTGCTCGCGGCGTTGATCCTCGACGCCGCCGGCGAGGACGCGTCGCCCGTCGACCTCGCCCGACGGCTCGTCAAGCGCCTCGACCTCGGCGCCGGCGCCGAACAGGAGATCGCCCTGCTCGTCGGGGACTCGGGCTTGTTGCGGGCGGCGGCGCGGCGAGTCGACGGCCTCGACGAGGAACGGGTGTTCGCGCTGGCGACGCACCTCGACCGGCCCGAGCGAATCCGGGCGCTGTACCTGCTCACGCTGGCCCTCGGCGGGCTCGAGCCGGTCGACCGGACGCGCCTCGACGAGCTCGTGGGCCTCGTCCTCGCTGTGCTCGAGCAGCCCGAGCTCACCGGGCTCGATGCGCGCAACCTCGTCGAGCGGCGTCGCGCCGAGGCGATGCGCATCGCCGGCGCCGACCGAGCCGTTCAGGAGCGCATCGCGGCGGCGCCGCACTCGTACCTGCTCGCCCAGGACGCCCCGGACGTGGCCCGCCAGGCCGCGCTCCTCGAGCCCATGCCGGCGCGGGACGAGGCCCGGGTGGCCGTCGCGCCACTGCAAGATGGCGCCTGGCGCGTCGAGGTTGCCTGCCGCGATCGGCCCGGCCTGCTGGCGACGGTGTCGGGCGTGCTCACGGACGCCCAGCTGAGCGTGCAGGAGGCGCTGATCGCCACCTGGAGGGACGGCGGCGCGGTCGACTCGTTCCGCGTCCTTCCCACGGCGGGCACGCCGCCGGACGCGGACGCGTTGACCGCGGCGATGGTCGAGGCGTTCGACCGGCCCCTCGAGGCGCCGCCGACGCCGGGAGCCGAGGTGGACTTCGACGACGACGCGTCACCCTGGTACACGCTGTGCGAGGTCCGCTGCGTCGACTGCCCGGGACTTCTGCACTCGATCACCGTGGGGTTCACCAGTGCCGGCGTGGACGTGCACTCGGCGCAGGTGCGCACCGTCGAAGGCCAGGCCGTCGACCGCTTCGAGCTCACAGACCGGAACGGACGCAAGCTCGGTGAAGCCGCGAAACGCGCCGTGCTCGAGGCGGTGACGGGCGGCGTCCGGGTCAACCGGCGCCGCCGGCTCCTGCGCCGAAACGGCCGCTGACGCCGTCTGCACGCGCGACGCTGTCGCGCATGCAAGTAGGCGTCGACACGGGCGGGACGTTCACCGACCTCGTCGCCGAGGACGGCCGCGTCGTCAAGACGCCGTCCACGCCTGACGATCCGGCACACGCTCTGCGAACGGTGCTCGAGGAGGCAGGTGCCGGCGCCGACGCCGACCTGCTCGCCCACGGCACCACGGTGGCGACGAACGCGCTCTTGCAGCGCCGGGGCGGCCGCGTCGCGCTCGTCACCACGCGCGGCTTCGCCGACGTCATCGAGATCGCGCGGCAAGTCCGGCCCTCGCTCTACGACCCGATGGCCGATCGGCCTCCACCGCTCGTCCCGCGCGACCTGCGCGTCGAGGTCCGGGGCCGACTCGACGGGCGTGGCCATGTGATCGAGCCGCTCGATGCCGCGAGCGTTCCCGAGATTCCTGCCGGGGTCGACGCTGTCGCCGTCTGCCTGTTGCACGCCGACCTCGATCCCGGGCACGAGCAGCAGGTCGCGAAGGAGCTCGCGGCCCGCGGTCTCGACGTGACGTGCTCGCACGAGGTATCCCCGGAGTTCCGCGAGTACGAGCGCACGGTCACGACCGTGGCCAACGCGGTCTTGCGTCCGGTGTGCCGCGGATACCTGCTCGGCCTCGACGGGCTCGCGCGCGAGGCGCTGGTCATGACATCGGAAGGCGGGCTCGTGCCGGCGCCGGAGGCGGCCGAGCGGCCGGCGGCGCTGTTGCTGTCGGGGCCGGCCGGTGGGGTGCGCGCCGCTGCGGCCGTGGCCCTCGCGTGCGGCCATCCCGATGCGGTGTCGTTCGACATGGGCGGCACGAGCACCGACGTGTGCCTCGTGCGCGGTGGCGTGCCCGAGCCCGCGCCGACCCGCGTCGTGGCCGGGTACCCGATCCGCCTCCCCGCGCTCGACATCCACACGATCGGCGCGGGGGGCGGCTCCGTGGCCCGGCTCGACGCCGGCGGCGCGCTCGCGGTCGGCCCGGAGAGTGCGGGCGCGGACCCGGGCCCGGCCTGCTACGGGCGCGGCGGCGAGCAGCCCACGGTCACCGACGCCGACCTGGTCCTCGGGCGGATCACGCCCGACGCCGCGTTCCCCGGTCTCGGGCGGCTCGACGTGGAAGCGGCGCGGCGCGCGCTCGATCGGGCGCGTGTAGGCGCCGACGGTGTCATCGCGGTGGTCGATGCTGCCATGGAGCGCGCGGTGCGCGTCGTGACGGTCGAGCGCGGCGTCGACGCGCGCGATCTCGTGCTGGTGGCGTTCGGCGGAGCCGGACCGTTGCACGCGTGCGCGGTCGCTGGTGCGCTCGGGATGCGCGCGGTGATCGTTCCGCCTCGAGCCGGCGTGCTCTCGGCCGTGGGCTTGGTGTGCTCGCCGCGCCAGCGGGAGCTCGTGCGGTCGTGGCCCGACCCGATGGAGCACGCCGGCATCGACAGCGCTCTCGACGTCCTTGCCGGCGAGGCGGCGGCGCTGGTGGGCTCGGGCGTCGACGTCGAGGTCGAGAAGATGGTCGACTGCCGCTACGCGGGGCAGAGCCACGAGCTGACCGTGCCGAGCCCGGACGCGTTCCCGGCCGAGCACGAGCGCCGCAACGGGTTCGCACGCCCGGGCGCCCCGGTCGAAGTGGTGGCGCTGCGGGTGCGGGCGCGGCGGCCGGCGCCGCTCTCGCCCGACGAGCTGCCTCCGGTCGAGCGCCCCACGGTGCGCGGTCCCGCGGTCGTGGCGGAGCCCGACTGCACGGTGTGGGTGCCCGACGGCTGGAGCGCGGAACCCGGCCCCCTCGGCGCGTGGATCCTCCGCAGAGCCCGAGCTCGTGAGGGCGACAGAGGAACAGAGCCGGAGCTTGCGACGGCGCCAAAGGAGCAAACGTGAGCGCGCTCGATCCTGCGTCCCTCCAGGTGCTGATCTCGCGACTCACCGGGATCGCCGAGGAGATGGGCGCCGTGCTCCGCCGGGCGGCGTATAGCCCCAACATCAAAGAACGCGCCGATTGCTCGGCGGCGTTGTTTACCGCCGGCGGCGAGCTGCTCGTGCAGGCCGAGCACATCCCGGTGCACCTCGGCTCGATGCCTGCGTCCGTGCGCGCTGCCATCGATGCCCTGGGTGACCGGCTGCAGCCCGGTGACCAGGTCGTGCTGAACGATCCCTTCGCCGGTGGCACCCACCTGAACGACGTGACGCTCGTCGCGCCGTGCTTCGCCGGCGATGAGCTGGTCGGCTGGGCCGCCAACCGCGCCCACCACGCCGACCTCGGCGGTATGGCGCCGGGCTCGATGCCACCTGAGGCCGTCGACATCCAGCAGGAGGGCCTCCGCGTGCCACCCGTGCTGCTCTCGCCCGGCGTCGAGGCGCTTGTCGTCGCCAGCTCGCGCACCCCGGAGGAGCGGCGCGGCGACCTCGACGCGCAGCGCGGTGCCAACCGGCTCGGCATCACGCGCTTCGGCGAGCTCGCGGGCGATGCCGTCGCCGCCCGGTGACGCACCCGCGCCACCGCTGCCACGCCGCAGCGCATACGTGCGCACGCGGATCGGCAGGGCGCGCTCGAGCGCCTCGACCGGCGTGTCACGCGTGTTGGTCATCGCGG
>JBKOZX010000002.1:0-7479 GCA_046726115.1 Actinomycetota bacterium
TGCTCAGGGCGCGCAGCTGAGAGTGGATCACCCACTCGCGCGGCGTGGACGGGTCGATCAGGCGATTGTCCTGCGCCGCGTACCTGAACTGCACGGCCCAAGCGATGCCCGGCGCAGAGATCGCTATGGCGTAGACGATCAGCGCCGGCTGCTCGGACGGGTAGTTCCCGAACACCTCGGTCGGGAACGGGACCAGCGCGATCAGTGCGAGCAGGGCGAGATTCATGGCGATGAACCGTCCGTCGATGCGCCGGATGACCTTGAACATCCGGTGATGGCCGAGCCAGTTTCGAGCGATGATGAAGAAGCTCAGCCCGTATGCGAAGACCTGCGGAAGCACGTCTCCGAACTCCCGCCACAGCTTGCGGTTGAGATCGGGCGGCTCGAGCCGGAGCGAGAAGCTAATGCTCAGCACGAGCAATGTCGCCGCGATCGCGTACACGGCGTCGCTGAAGTTCACGAGCCGATCGAGCTCGAGCGTGCGCTCACGCGGCTCCGAGCTCATGCGGGGAGCTCGACGCCCTCGAGCGCGAGCAGGAAGCGCTTCGTCGGCACGCCCGACGGGCCGTACCCGCCGATGCGGCCGCCGGCGGCGACGACGCGGTGACACGGCACCACGATCGGGACCGGGTTGCGGCTCATCGCGTTGCCGACCGCACGCGCGGCCCTCGGGCGCCCGGCCATCTCGGCGAGCTCGCCATAAGAGACGGTCTCACCCCAGCTGACCTCCCGCTGCAGCGTCTCGTAGACGGCTCGTGGGAACGCGGCGTCGATCCCGGCCAGGTCGACGGGCATCGTGAACCGGCGCCGGCGACCCGTGAAGTACTCGTCGAGCTCGGCGGCGATCTCGTGGTCGCAGGCCTCGACGGCGTCGACGTCGAACGCGGCCGGCCCCAGCTCGATGTGCTGCACGCCTCGATGCGATGCCAGCACGCTCAGCGTGCCGATCGGAGACTCCTGGCGCCACCAGCTCGAGGTCACGCCGGGAGCAGCTCCTTCACCTCGTCGCGTTCCTCGAGCAGCTCGTCCGTCGTGATCTTGATCTTCTCCCGGGCCCATTCGTCGTGCTCGAGGCCGTCGACGATCGACCACGCGGTGCCGTCGCTGCGCACCGGGTACCCGAACTGGAGCCCCTCGGGGATCCCGTACTCCCCTTGGCTCGCGACCGCGAGCGAGTGCCAGTCACCGGCCGCGGTCGGGGTCACCACGCTCTGCACCGAGTCGAGCGCCGCGTGCGCGGCCGACGCCGCCGACGACGCGCCCCGCTTCTCGATCACGGCCGCGCCGCGCTTCTGCACGATCTCGAGAAACGGACCGCGCAGCCAGTCGAGATCCCCGATCACATCCGGCGTGGGCTTCCCGCCGATGCGGGAGTGGACGAAGTCGGGGAACTGCGTCGTCGAATGATTGCCCCAGATGGCCACGTTCGTGACGTCGCGCGTGACAGCACCGGCCTTCTTGGCCAGCTGGCTCTTGGCCCGGTTCTCGTCGAGGCGCGTCATCGCGAACCACCTGTCGGCGGGCACGTCGGGCGCGTTCGACCGCGCGATGAGGCAGTTCGTGTTGCACGGGTTGCCGACGACCAGCACGCGCACGTCGGCGGCGGCGTGGTCGTTGATCGCGTGACCTTGCGGCTTGAAGATGCCCCCGTTCACCGTAAGCAGCTCGCGCCGCTCCATCCCCGCCTTGCGCGGAACCGAGCCGACGAGCAGGCACCACGACGCGCCGTCGAACGCGGTCTTGAGGTCGGCGGTCGCCTCGATGCCCTCGAGCAGGGGATGAGCGCCGTCGTCGAGCTCCATCACGACGCCTTCGAGGGCGGGCAACGCCGGCTCGATCTCGAGGAGCCGCAGGACGATCGGCTGGTCGTGGCCCAGCAGGTCGCCGTGGGCGATCCGGTGGACGAGCGCGTAGCCGATCTGGCCGGCGGCGCCGGTGACGGTGACGTGAACGGGAGGCTTGGCCACGAGTACTCCTCTGGTCGCCCTCAGTGGCGCCGTCGCAGGCCGCCGCGGCCGAAACCTACTGCGAGTGGTCCAGCACCGCGAGCAAGAGCTCTCTCGCCTCCGAGAGCTCGGCGATCCGCTCGGCCGCCCCGATGTCGGCGGCGCCGTGGTCGGGGTGGGCGAGGCGCAGCAGACGCCGGAACCGGCGCTGCACGTCCTCGCGGTCGACGCGGGCGCCGGCGCGAACGCCGAGGACCTCCATGGCCCAGCGCCGCTCGGCGGGCACACCGCGCCACGCCTCGACCTCCCCGTCACCGTCGGTCCCGCCGTTCGGGCGGGCAGCGGCGCCGGGCGCGTACGGCCGCATGCCGGGGACACCTTCGAGCAGCCGCCGCACCATCAGGCCCTCGGGCGCCATCCCGGGCCGGGCGACGGCCGCCGCGATCGCCCGGAAGGCCGGGCGCCGGGCCGACGCCGGCAGCTGCGCCGCCGCCATGACCGCCCCCAGCACTTGTGGCGTCGGCCACCCGTGCGTGTCGAGCTCGAGGACGAGCGGCCCCCCGTCGGCCACGATGCGGTGGCGGGACCGGTCGAGGCCGTGCGTGTCGGTCTGGAGGCGGTGACGCAACGCGATGCGAGGCACGCTCAACCCGTCTTCGGCGTCGGCGAGGAGGCTCGGCAAGAGGTCGCGTTGCTCGTCGTCGAGGCCGCCGAGGTTCTCCGCAACCACGGCGCCGAGCAGCACCGCGCCGTACGCGGGACCGCTGGTCGGGAGGTAATGATCGCCGAGCGCGATCCGCCGGGTCGGCTGGTGCCGACGGGTGTGACGGATGTTGAGCTCGGCGAGGATCACACCGGGAGTTCGTGCCTAGAGACGTTCGCAGATGGCGGCCGCGAACTCCGACGTCTTGACCTCGGTCGCGCCCTCCATGAGGCGGGCAAAGTCGTACGTGACGATCTTGTCGGCGATCGTGGCTTCGAGGGCGTGCACGATGTCGTCGGCGGCGTCCTGCCAGCCGAGGTGCTCGAACATCATCACACCCGACAGGATCACCGATCCCGGGTTCACCTTGTCCTGCCCGGCGTACTTGGGGGCCGTGCCGTGGGTCGCCTCGAACACGCCGTGCCCGGTGACGTAGTTGATGTTGCCGCCGGGCGCGATGCCGATGCCGCCGACCTGCGCCGCGAGCGCGTCGGAGAGATAGTCGCCATTCAGGTTGGTGGTGGCGATGACGTCGAAGTCGTCGGGCCGGGTGAGGATCTGCTGCAGCGTGATGTCGGCGATGTTGTCCTTCACGAGGATCTTGTCGCCGGGATTGCCGCCGCAGTCGTCCCACCCGACCGCCACGTCCGAGAACTCCTCGCGCGCGAGCTCGTAGCCCCAGTTGCGGAACGCGCCTTCGGTGAACTTCTGGATGTTGCCCTTGTGCACGAGCGTGACCGAGCTGCGCTTGCGCTTCACCGCGTACTCGATGGCAGCGCGCACGAGACGCTTGGACCCCGTCTCGGACACAGGCTTGATGCCGATCCCGGAGTCGGGGCGGATCTCCCAGCCGTATTGGTCGTGCAGGAAGTCGATGAGGCGCTTGACCTCCGGCGTGCCCTCCTGGAGCTCCTTGCCGGCGTAGACGTCCTCGGTGTTCTCCCGGAAGATCACCATGTCGACCTTCTCGGGGTGCTTCACGGGCGACGGCACCCCGGTGAACCACCGCACCGGCCGCAGGCACACGTAGAGGTCCATGATCTGGCGGAGCGCGACGTTGAGGCTCCGGATGCCGCCGCCGACGGGCGTGGTGAGCGGGCCCTTGATGCCGATGAGGTGGTCGAAGAATGACTGGACGGTCTCCGCCGGCAGCCACTCGCCGGTGGCGTCGAACGCCTTCTGCCCGGCGAGCACCTCCTTCCAGGAGATCGTCTTGCCGTGCTTGGAGGCGGCGGCGTCGAAGACGAGCTTGGAGGCGGGCCAGATGTCGACGCCGGTGCCGTCACCCTCGATGAACGGGATGACTGGCTCGTCGGGCACGCGGAGTACGCCGTCGACGAGGGTGATCTTCTCGGGCACTGATTCTCCTTGGTCGCCGCGAGGATCGTACGTCAGCGGGCGAGCGCGACCACCAAGAGCGTCAGCAGGTAGACCGCCAGGAGCCCGGCCGCCGACCACCACAACGCCTTGCGGGAGAACGGCGCCGGCCGTCCGGCGACGCCGGCCAGGTGGTAGCCGCACTCACCGCACCGAATCGCGTCGGCCGCGACCTGGGCCCCGCACAACGGGCACGCCGTGGGCGCAGGCGCGGGTGAATCGAACTGCGCGCTCACGTCGTGATCCCTCGCCTCGCCCCGCTCAGCGGGCTCGCCGCTCCGCGGCTTCCACGGTGTTCTGAAGAAGCATGGCGCGCGTCGTGGGTCCCACGCCACCGAGGCGGGGAGTGATCCAGGACGCCACCTCGGCGACCGACTCCTCCACGTCCGGGATGACGCGCCGGCCCTCGTACGTGGCGCCCGCACTCACGACCGCGGCGCCGGGCTTGACCATGTCCGGGGTGACGATCCCGGCCTTGCCGGCGGCGACAACGAGGATGTCTGCCTCACGCGTGTAGCGGGCGAGGTCGGCCACGCCGGTGTGGATGACGGTGACGGCGGCGTTGGCGTTCGGCCGCTTGAGGCTCAGAAGGTTCGCGAGGGGCCGGCCCACGTTGAGGCCCCGCCCGACGATGACCACGTGGCTGCCTTCGATCGGGACGCCGTAGTGGACGAGCAGGGCCTGGATCCCGGCGGGCGTACATGCCAGCGGGGCGTCGACACCCATGACCAGCTTGCCGAGATTGACCGGGTGGAGACCGTCGACGTCCTTGTCGGGGTCGACGGCCTGCAGCGTCGCCTCCTCGTCGAGGTGCTTCGGCAGCGGCAGCTGCACGAGAAAGGCGTCGACGTCGGGGTTCTCGTTGTATTCCCGGATCGTGTCGAACAGCTCGTCCTGGCTGATCGTGGCGGGAAGCTCCCGTCCGAACGATGCGATGCCGATCTCGCCCGAGTTCTCGTGCTTCAGCCGGACGTAGACGGCGCTGCTCTCGTCGTCGCCGACGAGGATCGTGCCCAAGCCGGGTGTGATCCCCTCGTTGCCGAGGCGCTTCACCCGCTCCGTGAGGTCGGCCTTGACCGCCTCGAGGAACGCGTTGCCGTCCAAGAGCTGCGCGGTCAATGGAGGAACTGCCGTTCGCCGGTGAGGATCATCGCCAGGCCCAGCTCGTCGGCGCGCGCCGTGTTGGCGTCGTCGCGCACCGCACCGCCCGGCTGCACGACGACGGCGACACCGGCCGCCGCCGCCGCCTCGATGCCATCGGGGAAGGGATAGAAGCCGTCGGTCGCGGACGCGCCGCCCTTGGCGCGCCCTTCGGCTTTCTTCGCCGCGATCTCGCCCGCGCCGACGCGGCTCTGCTGCCCGGCGCCGATGCCGACGGCTTGGAGGTCCTTCACGAGCACGACGCAGTTCGACTTCACGTGCCCGCAGATGCGCCACGCGAGCTCGGCGTCACGCCATTGATCCGGCGTCGGCGCCACCTTCGTGACGACGCGCCAGTCGTCGCGGCCGGCGACGAAGTGCGGCGCCTCCTGAACGAGGAACCCACCGGTGAGCGGGCGGAAGTCGAGGGGGTCGCGCGACGGCGGGGGCGCCTCGAGGAGGCGCGTGTTCTTACGCTTCTGGACGAGCGCGTCGAGCGTGCCGGGCGCGTAGGCCGGGGCGACGATGACGTCGGCCTGCGGGCCGGCGACCATGCGCTCGGCGGTGGCGTCGTCGACGGGCCGGTTGAGCGCCACGATGCCGCCGAACGCCGACAGCTCGTCGCACTCGAGGGCGCGCTGGTACGCGGTGCCGGCGTCGTCGGCGATCGCCGCGCCGCACGGGTTCGCGTGCTTGATGATGGCGCACGCGGGCCCGGCGCCCAGGTCGTGCGCGAGCTGCCACGCCGCCTCGGTGTCGTAGTAGTTGAGGTAGGAGAGCGCGAGCCCGCTGTGCTGGCTGACGCCGTCCCACCAGCTGGCCGCGCCGGCGAAGCGATACCGGGCCGCCTGCTGGTGCGGGTTCTCGCCGTACCGCAGCTCGTCGGCGGTGCGCTCGAGCGCGAGCACGAGGTGGCGCGGGAGCTTCTCGTCCGCCTGGAGCCAGCGCACGATGGCGGCGTCGTACGCGGCGGTGTGCGCGAACGCCTCGAGGGCGAGGCGGCGGCGGGTCTCGTCGGACAGGGCGCCCTCGCCGGCACGGAGCTCGTCGAGCACGGCGTCGTACTGCTCAGGTCGCGTGACGACGCCCACCCACGCGTGGTTCTTTGCCGCCGCTCGCACCATCGCCGGCCCGCCAATGTCGATCGTCTCGATGTCGGGCCGGTCGAGGAACGGGTACAGGTTGCTGACGACCAGCTCGATCGGCGCGATACCCAGCGCCTCGAGGTCGGCGCGGTGGCTCTCGTTGCCGAGGTCGGCGAGGAGCCCGCCGTGAATGCGCGGGTGGAGTGTCTTCACCCGGCCCTCGAGCATCTCGGGCGCGCCGGTGACGTCCTCGACCGTCGTCACCGGAACGCCCGCCTCCGCGAGCGCGGCGGCCGTCTTGCCCGACGACACCAGCTCGAACCCGAGGTCGACGAGCCCGCGCGCGAAGTCGACGAGCCCGGACTTGTCGTACACGGACAGCAACGCGCGCCTCATGGCCTCACTTCTCTTCCTTGAGGAGCTCGCGCAACACCTTCGGATAGAGCCGGCGCTCGACGTGCTTGATCCGCTCGTGCAACGTCTCGGGCGTGTCGTCGGGAAGCACAGGTACGGCTTCCTGGGCGAGGATCGGACCGTGATCGACCTCGAGCGTCGCGACGTGGACGGTGCAGCCGGTGATCTTGACGCCGGCGGTGAGCGCGTCCTCGACCGCGTGCGCGCCCTTGAACGCCGGGAGGAGCGAAGGGTGCGTGTTCGTGATCAGCCCGCCGTACACGTCGTGGATCGGATGTTCGAGGATCGTCATGAACCCTGCCATCGCGACAAGGTCGATCTCGTGGCGCTTGAGCGCGTCGACCACGCGCTCCGTGTACGCAAGGCGGTCGAAGTCGGGTCCGAAGCTCTCGCGCTCGACGAGCTCGACGGGGATGCCTGCCGCTTCCGCGCGCTCCGCGGCACCGCACGGACGATCGATCACGAGGACGCTGATCGGCAGACCGGCGTCCACCAGGGACTGCAGGATCGTGCCGCTACCCGACGCCAGCACTCCGATCCGCCTCACACCCGCAAGTTACCCGGCGAAGCCGACGCCGCCGCGTGAATCTTGCAATCGCCGGGAGCAGGTGGTGAGCTTCCGTCCTCGGTGCCCGGTGCGGCACCTTTCCTTCTGGCGGAGGTCAACAGCTGTGAACAAGAAGGTCACGCCGGGCGAGATCGTCGTAATGGCTGGGGCGGGGGTGGCATTCATCTTTTCGTTCGCCCCGTTCATCAAGTACGAGCTGCTTGGCACCAGTGACAGCAGAAGCGCGTGGGGGTCAGGACTGTTCCC
>JBKOZX010000003.1:0-2791 GCA_046726115.1 Actinomycetota bacterium
ATCCGACACGAGTCGAGGCTGACCCGTTGTCAGGAACGGCGGCCACAAGCACGTTCGACGTCCAGGTGTTCCAGACCCGGCTACGAATCGCCTGACCTGCTCCGGCCTCCAGCCTGAGTTCCCGGGTCAACCCCGGGCGACGCGCGACCGCTCTGCCTTACGATGAGCGGCGCTGTCGACCCGAGGCAGCGGCACGTCAGGGAGGCGCGCCGCACGCCCGGGCCGCCTCACGTCGTCATGACCGCCACCGGACCCGCCTCCATCACCCCTGCCGAGGGCAAGCTGGGCGTCCTTTGCGTCGGGCTCGGCGCGGTGACGAGTACGCTCATCGCCGGCGTCGAGCTCGCGCGTCGCGGGATGGGCGAGCCGATCGGCTCCCTCACGCAGCTCGGCACGATCCGGCTCGGCACGCGGACAGAGAACCGGGTGCCGCTCATCCGCGACTTCGTGTCGTTGGCGCAACTCGACGATCTCGTGTTCGGCGCGTGGGACGTGTTCCCCGACGACGCCTACGTGTCCGCCTCCCGAGCCGGGGTGCTCGACGGCGGCCGTCACCTCGAAGCGATCGGCGCCGAGCTGCGGGCGGTGCGGCCGATGCCGGCCGCGTTCGACGCGGCGTATGTCAAGCGACTGGACGGCCCCAACGTGAAGGACGGCACGAACAAGCGGGCGATGCTCGAGGCCATCCGGGCGGACATCGAGAGCTTCCGGAGCGAGTACCTCGTGGACCGCCTCGTGATGATCTGGTGCGCGTCGACCGAGATCTACATCGAGCCCGGCCCCGCGCACGCGGACCTCGAGGCCTTCGAGCAGGCCATCGACGCCGACGATCCCCAGATCGCGCCCTCGATGCTCTACGCGTACGCCGCGCTGCAAGCAGGGATCCCGTTCGCCAACGGCGCTCCCAACCTGACCGTCGACGTCCCGGCGTTGCGTGACTACGCCAACGAGCACGGCGTGCCCATCGCGGGGAAGGACTTCAAGACCGGTCAGACGCTGATCAAGACCGTGATCGCGCCGATGCTCAAGGCGCGGATGCTGGGCCTGTCGGGCTGGTACTCCACCAACATCCTCGGCAACCGGGACGGCGAGGTCCTCGACGACCCGGAGAGCTTCCGGACCAAGGAGGAATCCAAGCTCGGTGTGCTCGAAGAGGTGCTCGAGCCCGACCGGTATCCGCAGCTGTACGGCGACGTGTACCACAAGGTTCGGATCAACTACTACCCGCCCCGCGGCGACAACAAGGAGGGGTGGGACAACGTCGACCTGTTCGGATGGCTCGGCTATCCGATGCAGCTCAAGATCGACTTCATGTGTCGCGACTCGATCCTCGCCGCCCCGCTGGCCCTCGACTTGTGCCTGTTCCTGGACCTGGCTTCGCGGGCGGGGCTGGGCGGCATCCAGGAGTGGCTCAGCTTCTACTTCAAGTCCCCGCAGGTCGCTCCCGGCCTCTACCCCGAGCACGACCTGTTCATCCAGCAGACCAAGCTCCGGAACACGCTTCGCTGGATGATGGGCGAGGAACAGATCACGCACCTCGGGATGGACTACTACCTCGACGAATAGCGCCCGTTGCTTGAGTCAAACCCGTCCAAGCCTCACGGGATCTCCGTGAGACGAACGCTCGACGAGTTGCGGTTCGAAACCTGGCCAGCGCTCGCCGAGCGACCGCACCGAACTACCGATCCGCACTCATGGCAGCGGCACATAACGTCGCGGCCGAATGACGGTCGGAACCACGGCTGACTGCGCGCATATCGGCACCTCGGGCGCGCCCGCGACCGATCGCCGGTTACGCGCTCGGATTGCCCGTCGACGCGGGTGTTCATTGTGTGTGGGGCGTTCGTGCTCGGTGCAGCTTGGCCAGGCGGTGCGCCCGGCGGAAGCGTGCAGCAGCCAGGCTTGGGCCTCGCGGGGGCGCGATCGCTAGCAACTCGTCGCGTTGCGGTCGAGCCGCTGCGCTCGGTGATCCTCGTCCAGGTCGATTCGTCCTGCTATGGTTTCCCGATTCGTAGCCGGGGTGGGCCGGCCTACGCGGGAGGCGGACCATGGCTCACCCCGGGCTCGGGCGACGGGCGGTCGCGGCGGTTGGGCTCCTCGGGCTTATTGCTGGGGCTCTGGTGGCATTCGGGGCAGCGCCGGCGGGGGCGACGACGGTCACCGACGAAGCGACGTTCCGGGCCGCTTGGACCAATGCAGCCGAGACCCAGATCGATCTCGCCGCCGACATCACCCTGACCTGCACGGACGGGGCCGGCGACGGCGTGTCGATTCGCAACAGCACGACCGCGATCACCCTGAACGGACACGGCCACACCATCACCCAGACCTGCACGACGGGCAACAACAACGGAGTCCTCCAACAAACCTCCAGCGGAGCGCTCACGTTCCAGAACGTGACCATCACCGACGGCAACGCCCACACCTCCGGTGGCGGGATTGCCGGCGGGACCTCGTCGGTGACGTTCACGAACTCGACCGTAAGCGGCAACACCGCCACCACCGGCGGCGGGATCGCCACCGACGGTTCAGTGACACTCACGAACTCGACCATGAGCGGCAACTTCGCCGACAACTTCGGCGGCGGGATCGCCTCTGCCGGTTCGGTGACGCTCACGAACTCGACCCTGAGCGGCAACACCGCCAGCACCGGGAACGGGGGCGGCATCGGCGCTGCCGGCTCGATGACGCTGACGAACTCCACTGTGGGCGGCAACACCGCCGGCGGGGTCGGCGGCGGAATCGAAACCGACGACTCGGTGACACTCACGAACTCGACCGTGAGCGGCAA
>JBKOZX010000004.1:0-3249 GCA_046726115.1 Actinomycetota bacterium
CAACCGGGGCGGCGACCAGCGCGGTGACGACCCGGCGAGACATCTATGCGTTCATCGAATGATGAAGATCGTCGTGAACAGGCCGATCCAGACGACGTCGACGAAGTGCCAGTAGTAGCCGATCGAGTCGACCACCGGCCCGCGCCGCTCGACCGGCCCGGGACCCGTTGCGACCGCCAGCGCGACGAGCATGAGCAAGAGGCCGGCCAGCACGTGCAACGCGTGAAAGCCCGTCATCAGGTAGTAGATGGACCCGTAGGAGTTCGACGAGACACTGAAGTCGAGCGAGAGGAACTCGCGAATCTGGTTGGCGAGGAACAGCCCGCCGAGCGCGATCGTGAGCAGGATCCAGCGCGCCATCGCCGCCCGATCTCCTCGCTCGAGGGATCGGACGGCGAGGATCATCGTGCCGCTGGAGGCGATCAGGAAGAGCGTGAAGATGCCGGACAAGAGCGTCTCGAGCTCGACGCCGGGCGGGGGCCACACCCGCGCCTCGGCCTTCAGCGTGAAGTAGGCCGCGAACAGCCCGCCGAAGAACATGAGCTCCGAGGCCAGCCAGACGACGGTGCCGACGGCGAGCATCGAAGGCTGCTGCCGCGCCGGGACCCTGTGGTCGCCGTCACGAGCTGCGGTCTCGGCTGCCACACCGTCCATGGTTCTCCCGGGTCGCCGTCGCAGGCTCCGGCTCTTGCGGCGACGGTCAGCAAAGCCGCCGTCGCCGCCGGCCGACAGGTTGGCACACGCTCGGCCGGCCGTGGCGGCTTCCGGGTTAGCGTGGCGGCGTGAGTGGCCTGGTCGCGCCGCCCGCGCCGTCGTGGGACATCCTCGTCACCGACTGGTCACTCGACGTCACGTTCCCGGTCGTCCTCGCCGTCGCCGCCGCGTACTTGGTCGGCGTCCGGCGGCTCCACGCGCAGGGCCGGTCCTGGCCGGCGACCCGGACGGTCCCGTTCCTGTCCGGCCTGGCCGTCATCCTGATTGCGACCGAATCGGGGATCGCCTCTTACGACCGTGTGCTGTTCAGCCTCCACGTCGTCCAGCACATCTTGCTCGGCATGGTGGCCCCGCTCCTGCTCGTTCTCGGTGCCCCGGTCACGCTCGCGCTCCAAGCCGGCTCGCGTCCCACCCAGCGGCGGGTCCTGCGCGTGCTGCACAGCGGTCCCGCTCGCGTGCTCACCCACCCGCTGACGGCGTGGCTGCTGTTCGGCACCAGCATCGTCACGCTCTACTTCACGCCGTTGTACGAGCTGTCGCTCTCCAACGGCTGGTTCCACGTCGCCACCCACGCGTACTTCGTCCTGGCGGGGACGCTGTTCCTGGCCCACGTCGTCGGGCTCGATCCGATCCCGCACGCGTTCGGGTACGGCGCCCGGCTCCTCTATGTGTTGGTGCTCTTGCCCTTCCACACGTTCGTCGGCGTCGCGTTGCTCACGATGAACACGGTGATCGCGGCCGGCTGGTACGACCACGTCGAGCGGTCGTGGGGCGCCGCCCCGCTCGCCGACCAGCGCACCGGCGCCGGGCTGCTGTGGATCTCGGGCGAGTTGTTCGGGTTGCTGTGCATCGGCATCGTCACCTACCAGTGGATGGCAGCCGAGGAAAGGGCCGCGGCCCGCCATGACCGCCGCCTGGACGGCGTCGACGGAGCCGGCGCCGGACCGGCGCCGATCGTGGCGCGAGGCGATCGCTAACATCGACCGAGCGAGAGTCACGCCCGCGACCGCGAAGGAATCGCCTCCATGGAAGTCCGCATCGGTGTCGTGCACACGCCGAAGGAGCTGACCGTCGAGCTCGACGGCGGCGTCGAGGACGCGTTCAAGATGATCGACAAAGCCATCAAGGGCGGCGACTCGATGGTCTGGCTCACCGACTCGAAGGGGCGGCGGGTCGGCATCGCGCTCGACAAGCTGGCCTACGTCGAGGTCGACTCGGAAGAGGGAGCGAAGCGGGTCGGGTTCGGCGGCATCTGATCTATGCAGCCCGCGCCCGACCTGCTGGCGCGGCGCCTGCTGTTCTTCACCGGCAAGGGCGGGGTCGGCAAGAGCACGGTGACCGCGGCGACCGCGTTGCTCGCCGCCGACCGGGGCGAGCGTGTGCTCGTGGTCGAGGCCGACGACAAGGGAGCCATCCCCGGCAACTTCGAGCAGCCGTCGGTGGGCTTCGAGCCCCGTGAGGTCTACCCCGGTGTGTGCGCGATGGCGATGCGCACCGAGGACTCGCTGAAGGAGTACCTGAAGCTCAACCTGCGCGTCCCGGTCCTGGGGCGGCTCGGCCCGCTCGCCCGCGTGCTGGACTTCGTCGCCACCGCCGCCCCCGGCGTGAAGGAGATCCTCACCGTCGGGAAGGTGTGCTGGGAGGTCCGCGAGTCGATCGAGGGACGAGCCGACTGGGATCTCGTGATCGTCGACGCCGCCGCCACCGGTCACATCATCGGCCAGCTCGACGCGCCGCGCGCGATCCAGGAGCTCGTCTCGGTGGGCATGGTGCGCGAGCAGACCGACTGGATGGTCGACCTCCTCTCCGACCCGTCCGTGACCGCGCTCAACGTCGTGGCGACGCCGGAGGAGATGCCGGTCAACGAGACAATCGAGCTCGTGCAACGGGCCCGGGCCGAGCTGTCGGTGCCGCTCGGCGCGGTCGTCGTGAACCGCGTCCTTCCCGAGCTGTTCACCCACGCCGACGAGGAGACGTTCGAGGCGCTGCGCACCGACGATGCCCGCGCAGTGCTCGCCGAGCGGGTGGGATCGGGCGGCACCGCGGTGCTCGAAGCAGCCCGGCTCGCCGTCTCGTTGCGCCGCACGCGTGCCGTGCACCTCGCAGAGCTGCGCGAGGCCGTCGAGCTGCCGATGCTGTACGTCCCGTAC
Organism: Actinomycetota bacterium; assembly: GCA_046726115.1. GTDB lineage: Bacteria > Actinomycetota > Acidimicrobiia > IMCC26256 > JACDBD01 > JALZAA01. Next base: position 2,865 of record JBKOZX010000004.1, read on the forward strand.
CTCTTCGTGCGCGACCAGGGTCTGCGCGTGACCAAGATGGTGGCGGACGCGCTCGCCCAGGAGCTGGGGCTGTGAGGCCCGCCGAGCGCCGGGCGACGAGCATCGAATCGCTCCTCGCCACGAAGGAGATCGTCGTCTTCTGCGGATCGGGGGGCGTCGGGACGACGTCGGCGGCGGCCGCCGCCGGCGTCGCCGCCGCAACGCGTTTGGGCGGCAAAGTGCTCGTGCTCACGATCGACCCCGCCCGCCGGCTGGCGAACGCGCTCGGGCTCGAGGACTTCGGCAACGTCGAGAAGCAGGTGCCGGTGGAGGCGTTCAAGGCGGCCGGTCTCGAGCCGCGGGGCCAGCTGTGGGCGGCGATGCTCGACACGAAGCGGTCCTGGGA
>JBKOZX010000005.1:0-9260 GCA_046726115.1 Actinomycetota bacterium
CTCGTGAGCGACGACGGCACCGGCTACCGGATGCTCGGCGCGCTCGCCGAGCCGGTGCGCTACCCGGCGGTGGCCGCCGCCGGCGGCGCGATCTACGTGTTCGGTGGTGTGACCAGCGCGAGCGGTGCCGACACGCGCTCGATTCAGAAGATCGATCCGGCCAGCGGCCAGGTCACCGTCATCGGCCAGCTACCGGCACCGCTGTCGCACGCCAGCGCCGTCGAGCTCGGCGGTCGGATCTACGTGCTCGGCGGCTTCGTCAGCAACCAGGTGACCGGTCAGGTGTTGCAGTTCGACACGCGTGCGGGGGTCACCGCCGCGGCGGGGACACTCCCCGCGCCCGTCACCGACGGCGCAGCAACCACGATCGGCGACACCGCGTACTTCGTCGGCGGGCCGGGCACCGATCGCGCGCCGGTCGCCACCGTCGTCGAGCTGAAAAACAGCTGACCGCTAGCGGTAGTTACCGGTGTGGCCCATGCTGAAGCGGCCGGGCTGGGGGAAGTACGCGAGGCCGTGCGGGCCCTGGCCGACCGGGATCGTCTTGATGAGCTGCCCGCTCGTCGTGTCGATGACGTAGACCTCGGAGTTGTACCGGCCGCTCAGCCATAGCTGCTTGCCGTCGGTCGTGACGCCCCCCATGTCGGGACTGCCGCCCGTGTGCCAGTCGGAGACGACCTTGCGGGTCGCGAAGTCGATCACGCTCACCGCCCCGGCGCCGCGGTTGCTCACGTACAGCTGCTTCCCGTCTCGGCTGGGATACAGGCCGTGTGCACCCTTGCCGGTCGGGATGAACCCGAGGTCGCTCATGTTCGCCCAGTCGATCACCGACACGCCGTCCCGCGTCTCGTTGGCGTTGAACATGACGCTGCCGTCCGGCGAGAGCTTCAGATCGACGGGCTTGCCGCCGACATCGAGCTCGCCGTTGATCTCCATGGTGTTGAGGTCGATGCGCACCAGGAACCCCGAGAACTCGCAGCTCGCCACCATCGTGTTCCCGTCGGGGCTGAACTCGGCGTGGTTCACGCCCTTGTGGGGGATCGGCAGCTTCTTGATGAGCGTCCAGCTCTTCGGGTCGTAGAAGTCGACAGCGTTGTTGCGCTCGGCCATCACGATCGCCTTGGACCCGTCGGGCGAGAAGTAGAGGTTGTATGGGTCGTCGATCGGGATGTCGGCTCCCGGCTTCCCGGTCCGGGGATCGATGGGCGTGAGCGTGTTGCCGTTGTTGTTGTTCACGTACAGCGTCTGCATGTCGTACGACGGAACGACGTGCTGCGGCAACGCCTTGACCGGGAAGTGATCGATGACCGCCATCGTGTTCGGGTCGATGACGTCGACCGTGTTCGACTGCGAGTTCGGCACGTACACGCGCTCGGGGATGTCCTTGACCGACGGCGCCAGCTGACCGGCCTGCGTGTACTGGTACACGTTGCTGAGCTTGGCGGTAGTGGTAGGAGGCGCGGCGGTCGGCGCTGTCGTCGTGCTCGACGGCCGCGTGCTCTGCACCTTCGCGCCGCGGCCGTCACCGCTGCTCGAGCAGGCCGCGGCAGCCAAGCCGAGGGCGCACAAGGTCACAAAGAAGAGGGACGGCCTGCCGCGCACGGCGGCAGCTTCGCGCGCCGTTGGAGGTGGGTCACGTCATGCCGCCCGCGGCGGCGAGGGTCACAATCAAGCCTCGAGGAGCCGGCGCGCTCAGGAGGGGGCGCGCGGCACAGTACCGTCGGCGACGACGGGGGCTTTGCCGACCGTCGTCGCAAAGCCGGAGCTTGCGACGGCGACCGAGGGAGCAGTTGTGGGTATCACCGGCGCTGCGGTCACCGAACTCATGACCGCGATGGGCCACGAGCAGGTCGTCTTCGTCGCCGACGCGCCGTCGGGGTTGCGAGCCGTCATCGCCGTGCACTCGACGGCGCTGGGTCCGTCGCTCGGCGGCATCCGCTTCTGGCGCTACCCGTCCGAGCGCGAGGCGCTCGTGGACGCGCTGCGCCTCTCGGAGGCGATGAGCCTCAAGGCGGCGGCGGCCGGGCTCCACCAGGGCGGCGGCAAGGCGGTCGTCCTGTGCGACGACCCCGACGCGCCGCGTGACGAGGCGCTGCTGCGGGCGATGGGACGGGCGATCGGCGAGCTCGGCGGTCGGTACATCGCCGCCGAGGACGTCGGCGCGACCCCGCGCGACATGCAGATCATCGCGTCGGAGACTCCGTGGGTGACCGGCATCGAAGGCCACGGCGGCTCGGGTGACCCGTCGCCGGTGACGGCGTACGGGGTGGTCTGTGGGATGCAGGCCGTGCTCGAGGAGCTCGACGGTGATCCGTCGCTCGTGGGCAAGCGCGTCGTCGTGGACGGCGTCGGCCACGTCGGGTCGTACCTGGCGCGCCTGCTTGCCGACTCGGGTGCCATCGTTACGGTGGCGGACGTCAACCCCGACCGCGTAGACGAGTTGGTGCGCGACGTCGGTGCCGAGGCAATTGCCGTGGAAGCCGCGCTCGAAGCGCCGTGCGACGTGCTTGCGCCGTGTGCGCTCGGGAGCGCACTGAACGAGTCCACGATCCCTCGGCTGAAGTGCCGCGCCGTCTGCGGTGCGGCGAACAACCAGTTGGCCGACGCTGCGGCCGACGACACGCTCGCAGCGCGCGGCATCCTCTACGCCCCCGACTTCGTCGTGAACGCGGGCGGCATCATCAACCTCGCCGAGGAGTTCGTGGGCTACGACCGCGACCGGGCCCTCAAGCGCACTGCGCAGATCGGCGAGACCGTCCGGCGCGTCTTCGCGCTGGCGCGCGAATCGGGCGTGCCTCCCGGCCACGCGGCGGAGGAGATGGCGCGCCGTCGCATCGCCGACGAGGGTGCCGGGCGTCGCTGGGTGCCGGGCGATCCGGCGGCGTGGACGAACGGTGCTCCACTGCGCACGCTGCGTCCCGCGTAGCCCACCCCTTCCGCGGCGTTGATGCACAAGACCCCCCTCTGGCGCGGGGCCCTGCACCAACGGGGTGGGGGGTCGCTACGATCCGAAGACTCGACTCGTGAGCCAAGGGGGGCGAACGGGATGAAGGTGCCGCTCACGATCAACGATTTCATCGACCGCGCCGCGCTCGTTTACGGCGACCGGATCGGCATCGTCGACGAGCCCGACCAGCCCGCGCCGGCGCTCGGCGAGTTGACATACCAACGGGTTCGCGAGCTGGCGCGCGCGCAGGCGGCGGCGCTCGACCACCTCGGCGTCGGCGTCGGCGAGCGCGTCGCGATCGTCTCTCCCAACGCCGCTCGTCTGTTCTTGTCGTTCTTCGGTGTGAGCGGCTCGGGGCGGATCCTCGTGCCCATCAACTTCCGGCTCAACGCCGACGAGGTCGGCTACATCGTCGAGCACTCGGGCGCTGCGATGCTGCTCGTCGACCCGGAGCTCGACGAGGCGCTGTCGAACGTCGGAGCGAAGCACCGGTTCGTGATCGGGGGCGACGCCGACGAGGAGCTGTTCCGTGAGGGCGTCGAGCCCGACCCGTGGGAGCCCGACGAGGACGCCACCGCCACGATCAACTACACGAGCGGCACGACCGCCCGCCCCAAGGGCGTGCAGCTCACGCACCGCAACTGCTGGATCAATGCCACCATCCTCGGTTGGCAGCTGGGCGTCAACGACCGCGACGTGTACCTCCACACGCTGCCGATGTTCCACTGCAACGGCTGGGGAATGCCCTACGGCGTCACCGGCATGGGCGGCCGGCACGTGGTGCTGCGCAAGGTCGACGGGGCCGAGATCCTCCGCCGCATCGACGCCCAGGGCGTCACGCTGCTCAACGGGGCACCGGCGGTCGTGAACGCCGTGCTCGACGCGGCGGCGTCGTGGTCCGGTGAGATTCCCGGAAACGGTCGGACGCGCATCGTCGTCGCCGGCGCGCCCCCGCCGACGCGCACGATCGAGCGGGTCGAGTCCGAGCTCGGTTGGGAGTTCATCCAGATCTACGGCCTCACCGAGACCGCGCCTCTGCTCACGATGAACCGCAGCCGCGCCGAGTACGACGCGCTGTCGGCGGGAGAGCGCGCGCAGCGGCTGGGCCGCGCGGGCGCGCCGTCGCTCGGCGTGCGGCTCCGAGTCGACGACGAGGGAGAGGTGCACGCCGCCGGCAACGTGATCATGGACGGGTACTGGGAGCAGCCCGACGAGACCGCCACGGCGATTCCCGACGGGTGGTTCCACACGGGCGACGGGGGCGCGCTCGACCACGAGCACTACCTGACGATCTCGGACCGGAAGAAGGACGTCATCATCTCGGGCGGCGAGAACGTGTCGTCGATCGAGGTCGAGGACTGCCTGTTCTCGCACGCGGCGGTGGCGGAGGTCGCGGTCATCGGCGTGCCCGACGAGAAGTGGGGCGAGACGGTGAAGGCGCTCGTCGTGCTCGCTTCGGGCTCTGACGTGACCGAGGCCGACCTCATCGGCCACGCGCGCGACCACCTCGCGCACTACAAGTGCCCCACGTCGATCGAGTTCCGCTCCGAGCTCGACCGCACCGCCACCGGCAAGCTCCAGAAGTTCAAGCTGCGCGCCCCGTACTGGGAGGGACGCGACCGCGGAGTGAGCTGACCGATGGCCGACGGCCCGTCGGTGTCGCGGATCGTCGGGCAGCTCGGCTACCTGTTCGAGGAGCGGCCCGAGTTGTCCGGGGCGTCGGCGTCCGAGCTCGCGCGGTGGCTCAGCCGCGAGGACCGCATGGCGCGCGCCCGGGAGAAGGACCCCCTCGGCAGCCGCGAGGCGGTCGAGGCCGCCGCCGCCCAGCTCGACGACCGGATCACCGAGTCGATGGTGGCCGATGCGCTCGCGCAGCTCCGGCGCTGAGGCGCTTTCTCCCGAGCAGTTGACCGTTCTCCGGAACAGAACCGGCAGTACTGTCAGCTGCTCGGAAGAGCCGACGACGACCGGGGGCACGATGCAAGGCCTGCTGTACGGAGTGGCACCCGAGCCGCAACCCGAGCCGGCCGAGGACAACCACCTGCTCCGTGGTCTCGCCGAGACGCCCATGCGGCTGCTCGACCTGCCCGACCCCGACTTCCTCCTGCCCGACTGGGTCATCACGCAGCCGAGGATGACGGGCGTGTGCGGCTCGGACGCCAAGCAGGTGTTCATGGACTGGACGAACGTCGCGACTCCCGACAACCCGATGAAGGGCTTCTTCTCCCTCCCGCAGGTGCTGGGGCACGAAGTCGTCGCCGACGTCGTTGCGCTCGGGCCTGCAGCCGAGGGTCTCGAGGTCGGCGACCGTGTGGTGCTCAATCCGTGGCTGTCGTGCCGCCCCCGCGGTGTCGAGCCGATCTGCCCGGCATGCGAGGCCGGCGACCTAAGCCTCTGCTGGAACTTCGGGGTCGGTCCGATCGCGCCCGGCATCCACACCGGCACGTCACGCGACGCGAGCGGCGGCTACGCGCAGCTCATGCCCGCGCACGACACGCAGCTGTTCAAGGTGCCGGACGGTGTCCCCGACGAGCTCGCCGTCTTCGCCGATCCGTTCGCCGTCAGCCTCCACTCGGTGACGCGCCACCCGCCCGTCCCCGGCGGGAAGGTGATGGTGTACGGCGCGGGCGCGCTCGGCACGTGCGCAACGGCGATCCTGGGGGGGCTGTACCCCGACGTCGACGTGCTCGTCGTCGCCCGGTTCGACGCGCAGGCCGCCCTCGCCCGCAAGCTCGGCGCCACCGTCATCGGCCACGAGCCCGCGCAGCGCGTCATCGAGGAGGCGGCGGACTGGTCCGGGGGCGTGCTCCAGCCGAGCGACGGGCTCCCCATGGCGTACCCGGGCGAGATCGACGTCGTCTACGACACGATCGGCAAGCAGGAGACGTTCGAGGTCGGCGCACGCGTCCTCAAGGCGCGCGGCACGCTCGTGAAGGCGGGCGTGCACGGCCCGACGTACTGGGAGGACACGCCCCTGTACTTCAAGGAGCTCTCGCTCGTGGGCTCGAACGCCTTCGGGTTCGAGGAGGTCGACGGCGTGCGTCAGCACGGTATCCAGCACTACCTCGATCTCGTGCGCGACGGGCGGGTCGACCTCACCGGGATGCTCACCCACACGTTCACGCTCGACGAGTGGCGGGACGCGTTCACCGCGCTCGCGACGCAGGACCGCAGCGCCGCGATCAAGGTCGCGTTCGAGCTGCGCGACTAGCCGCAGTTAGCTGGTTCGCTCGAAGGTCGCTTGCCGCATGATCCAGGTGATCTTGGCGCGCCCCGGGTGACGCACCCGCTCCTGGAGCGCGGCGCCCAGGTCGTCGAGATCCGCCGAGCTGTGGTTGTCCTCGACGAACGGCTCGTGACGCCACGTCTCGAGGTTGAGCGCGAACAACTCCGCTGCCACCGCGACCGGCACCGGATGGATGCGCGCCTGGCTCGTCCGCTTGGCGCCGTCCGGCCCGCCGTCGAAGCGCTCGACGACCGGGCCGGCAGCGAGCGTGCTGCCGCGGATGTCCAGGAGCGCGCCGAGGATCTCCAGGTAGCGGACCAGGACCCGGTCGTCGGTGTCGATCCGCTCGACCTCGTCGAGCGCGAGCACACCGCCGGGCGCGAGCGCGCCCATCCACCCCGCCACGATCCGGTCCGGTCGCGGGACATGTGAGAGGACGAACCGGGCGTACACGAGATCCGCCGGACCCGTCGGGAAGGGCAGGTCCATCACGTCGTGCTCGACGAACGTGACGTCGGCAGGCGCGCCGGATCGCGCACGAGCGAGGAACGACTCGGACGTGTCGATGCCGATGGTGCTCGACGCGCCGGTCGTCGCCGCGACCAGACGCGTCGTCCGTCCCGGCCCGCAGCCGAGGTCGAGGGCGAGCCGCGGCGGCGGGAGCTCGAGCCCGCGCAGAAACGCCGCGCTCGGCCAGTGCCATGCCTCGGCCACCAGATCGAGTCGGCGCGCCGCAGTGTCGTTGTCTCCGAACACGTAGTCGGAAGAGCTGCCCACAGTTTCTCCTTGGCGCCGTCGCAAGCTCCGGCTCTGTACTTCCCGCTCGCGGTCGCAAGCTCCCGCTCTGCAACGTCAGTCAGCAAAGCCGCCGTCACCGCGGACCGTACCCGGGAGTATCGTCACCGACGCGGGATTCGCAGCACGAGGGGGGGGGCGCGTGGGTGCCGAGCTCGACGAGCTGGTGGCGTACGCCGATCGAGGCATGGCCGTCGCCTGGCACGCGGCGCGCCAGCCGACCACCCCGGCGCTGCTCTGGGCCTCGGGCACCATCACGTACGGAAATCTGAACGAGCGCGCCAACCGCCTGGCCCGGGCGCTTCGCCGTCGAGGTCTCGCGCGCGGCGACGCGGTCGCGCTGCTGTGCTCGAACCGGCCCGAGTTCGTCGAGGTGTTGCTGGCGACGCAGCGGGCCGGGCTGCGCGTCACCACCGTGAACTGGCACCTCACGGGAGACGAGGCGGGCTACATCGTCGCCGACTGCGAGGCGAAGGCGTTCGTCGCCGAGGCACGCTTTGCTGACGTCGCACGAGAGGCCGCAGCCGGCGCGCCCAATGCCCGCGTGCGCTTGGCGATCGGTGGTCGTGTCGACGGGTTCGACGACCTCGCGAACGCGTCGGCCGGCGAGCGCGGCGACGACCTCGTCGACCCGGCGCTCGGCTCGCAGATGCTCTACACGTCGGGAACGACCGGTCGACCGAAGGGCGTGTTCCGCGACGAGGCCTCGCTCGCGACCGCGGTGACGCTCGCCCGCGCCGCCTACCGCGACGGCAACGTGCACCTCTTGACCGGTCCGCTCTACCACGCGGCCCCGCTGATGTTCTCGCTCAACGCGCCGCTCATCGCCGGCGTCCCGGTCGTGATGATGCCGGCGTGGGACCCGGAGGATGCGCTCCGGTTGATCGAAGAGCACCGGGTCACGCACACGCACATGGTCCCGACGATGTTCCACCAGCTCCTCGCGCTCCCCGACGACGTGCGCGCCGGGTACGACGTGTCCTCGCTGCGCAACGTGCTGCACGGTGCGGCGCCGTGCCCGGTCGGCGTGAAGCAGCGGCTGATCGAGTGGCTGGGGCCGGTGGTCAACGAGTACTACGCCGCGACCGAGGGTCTCGGCACGTGGGTGGACTCCACCACATGGCTGCGAAAGCCTGGAACCGTCGGCAAGCCTGTGCCCGACGACCAGGTCGTGGTCGGCGACGACGACGGGAACCGGCTTCCGACCGGCGAGGTCGGGCTCGTGTGGTTCAAGGCATCGGAGGTTCCCTTCGAGTACTACAACGACCGCGCCAAGACCGAGTCCTCGTATCGCGACCGTCACTTCACGTTGGGCGACATGGGGTACGTCGACGAGGACGGCTTCCTGTTCCTCACCGATCGCAGCGCCAACCTGATCATCAGCGGGGGCGTGAACATCTACCCGGCCGAGATCGACGCGGTGCTTCTCGAGCATCCGATCGTCGCGGACGCGGCCACCATCGGCGTGCCCAATCCCGAGTGGGGCGAAGAGGTGCTCGCCGTGATCGAGCTACGAACGGGCGTGGTCCCGAGCGCCGAGCTGGGCGACGAGCTCGTCACGTTCTGCCGCGAACGGCTCGCGCACTTCAAGTGTCCCCGCCGGGTCGAGTTCGTGGACACGTTGCCGCGCCAGGACAACGGCAAGATCTACAAGCGCCTCCTGCGCGACCGCTACCGGGAGCGCGCTTCGACCTGAACGTCACGGGTCGCAACGGTTCCCCCTGCCCTCGTGCTCCCGTGCCGTGCCATCGTGGTGGACGCCCGCGGTCGCGGCAAGCGCACGCTCGACGGCGCTGCCCGTACGCTGACCTCCCATGCAGGTCCTGCTGACCGAGACTGCGAGCCGGTTGCTCGACGAACGCGCCGACCGCGTCGATCCTCCCGTAGAGCAGGTGCGGATGCGTCGTGACGGCCGGCTCGAAGTCGCGGGCGCTGAGCTCGCTGCCGACGGCGTCGAGCCCGAGGTGGCGTGGGCGACCGGCGACCTGTTCTTCCGTGGCGGTGCGGTGCCCTGGTTCGAGCTGTTGCCGCGCCTGGGCTCGCTGCGATGGTTCCAATCGCCGGCCGCCGGGTACCTCGCCCTGTACGACCGGCTGTTCGAGCGCGGCGTGCGGGTGACCGGCGCGCACGTGAACGCGATTCCGATCGCCGAGTACGTTCTCCAAGCCGTCCTTGCGCACTTCCAGCGGGCCGACGAATGGCGCGCGGCGAGGGCGGCGCACGAGTGGCGTCCGCACGAGTTCCTCGAAGTCGCCGGCACCACGTGGCTGGTCATCGGCGTCGGCGCCATCG
>JBKOZX010000006.1:0-4404 GCA_046726115.1 Actinomycetota bacterium
CTCCGACCGGCGCCCGGGGGCCCGCGACCTGCGTCCGCGACGCAGCGCGGCGGAGATCGCCGCGCTGCGACGCACGACCTTGGACGCCCGGGCCGCGCCGCCCGGATCCCTCACCCCCTGATCCGCGTAGGTCCCTGACTACCCTGTCAGGAATGTCGACGAGCGCTGCGGGTACCGACCCGTTCGCAGAGAACGAGGACCAGCAATCCCTACGCAAGCTCGCCCGCGACGTCGCGGAGCGCGAGCTCGCGCCCAACGCCCGTCATTGGGACGAGACCGAGGAGTTCCCCGAAGCATCCTGGGAGGCGTTGCGCAAGGCCGATCTGTTCGGCATCACCGTCGGCGAGCGGTTCGGCGGGATGGGCATGGGCGACGTGGAGGCAGCCATCGCGCTCGAGGAGCTCGCGCGCGTCGACGTCTCGAGCGCGATCCTCGCCCAGCTCATCTACAACGGGCCGCCCCGGGCCATCGAGCATCTCGGGAGCGACGCGCTGCAGGAGCGCTGGCTCCCGCTCGCGGCCAGCGGCGAGGTGCTGTTCTGCATCGGGATCAGCGAGAGCGAGGCCGGCTCGGCCGTCAACCACATGCGCGCCCGCCTCACTCCCGACGGCGGCGGATACCGCCTGAACGCGTACAAGAACTACGTCACCGGCGGGCACAAGGCCGGCGCCTGCCTCGTGTGGTGCCGGTTCCCCGGCAGCGAGGGGTCGAAAGGCATCGGCGCCGTGGTCGTCGACCTGCAGTCCGACGGCGTCAGCTGCGCGGGGACCCACGTGAAGATGGGCCTGCGGGGTGCGAGCGAGGCCGAGCTCGCGTTCGACGACGTCTACGTCGCTCCCGAGGACGTGCTGCTCGAAGGCGATCCGTCGAACAGCGACGCGTTCAAGACGCTGATCTCGCACCTCAACCACGAGCGGTGCGGAAACGCCGCGATGTGCATCGGCGCCGCACAGGGCGCGCTCGAGTATTCGGTGCGCTACATCAACGAGCGCGTCGTCGGCGGGCGGCCTCTGGCCGAGCTCCAGGGCCTGCAGTGGAAGGCAGCCGACATGGCGACGCAGCTCGAAAGCGCGCGGCTGCTGCTGCTTCGGGCGCTGCACCTCGCCGGCCCGGGCGGCACCCCACCCGCGCTCGAGACCGCCATGGCCAAGGCCGCGGCCAACATGGCGGCAAAGTTCGTGTGCGACGAGGCGATCCAGCTCCTCGGCGGCTACGGGTACAGCCGTGAGTACCCCGTCGAGCGCGCGTACCGGGACATCCGCGGCCTGTGCATCGGCGCCGGCACGGTCGAGATCCAACGCAACTACATCGGCTCGCAGGTCGTGAAGGGCGCCACGAGCGTGAGCCCCGGCTGGCGCAACCCGCTCGCGGGTTGAGCCGAGCGTTTTGGCGTCGCTGAACCGCCATATGTCCGGCGCAGCGACGCCGAAATCGTCGAGGCTGCGGCCGACCTACCGCCATCCGCGGGCGCGCGAGTACCTGGCGCCGGGTGGGCCGTGGGACATCCCGTCGCTCGACGCGCTCGTGTCCGAGGCTTCGAAGCGAGGGCGCGGAGATCTCGTCGTGGACGACTCGGCCGGCGTGCGCCTCGACGGGCGCGCGCTCGAGTCCCAGGTCGCCGCGCTGGCCGGCGGTCTGCGCGCCGGCGGCGTGCGCCGGCGGGACGTCGTCGCGTGGCAGGCCCCGAACTGGCACGAGGCGATCCTGCTGTACCGGGCGTGCTGGCGACTGGGCGCCATTGCGGCGCCGGTCCACCACCAGGCCGGGCCCGCGGAGGTCGACGGAATGCTCGCCGGGCTCGACGCCCGCGTGTGGCTCCCGCCCGATGAGATCCGAGGCCCGAGCGCGCGCCTCCCGAAGCTGCTCGACGCAGGCGCGCCCGTCACGCGGTCGATGGCGCGACCCAGCGACCTCGCCGTCGCGCTGTTCACGTCGGGATCGACGGGCACACCGAAGGCGGCGCTCCACACCCAGCGCGGGCTCGCGTACAAGGCGCGCGTCATGATCGACGCCCACCAGCTCACACCGAGCGACTCGATCCTGATGCCCGCCCCGCTCGCGCACGTGTCGGGACTCCTGAACGCCGTGCTCATCCCGGGCGTGCTCCCGATGTGCGCGGCGTTGATGGCGAAGTGGAGCCCCGAGGAAGCGCTCGACGCGATCGAAGCCGAGCGCATCACCTTCATGATCGGGCCGCCCACGTTCTTCGTGGGGCTGATGTCCGCGCCCGGCTTCGCCCCGCAGCGGGTCGAGAGCATCCGGTTGATCTCGAGTGGTGGCGCCGGTGTCACCGCCGCGTTCGTCGAGCAGGCGTGCCGGGCGTTCGGCGCGCGCGTCAAGCGCACCTACGGCTCCACCGAGGCGCCCACGGTCACGACCAGCACACCGCACGACCCTGTCGAACGGGCGCGGGAGACCGACGGCCGCGCCACCGGCGCCGCCGAGCTGCGGGTGAGCGACCCCGCGACGGGACGCCCGCTGCCGACGGGTGAGACAGGCGAGCTGTGGCTCCGGGGGCCGGAGCTGTTCGTCGGGTACGCCGACGCCGGGCACACGCGTGCCGCCATCGAGCGCGGCTGGTTCCGGACCGGCGACCTCGCCACGGTCGACGGCGACGGCTGGCTCACGATCGTCGGACGCATGAAGGACGTCATCATTCGCGGAGGCGAGAACATCGCCGCCGCCGAGGTTGAAGGCATCCTCGAGGCACACCCGGCCGTGAGCCAGGCCGCGGTCGTGGGCGAGCCCGACGAGCGCCTCGGCGAGCGCGTCTGCGCGTTCGTTGTGGCGTCGACGCCGTTCGACCTCGCGGAGTGCAAGGCGTGGTTCGCGGGGCAAGGTGTGGCTGTGTTCAAGACGCCGGAGCGGGTCGTGCAGGTCGACGAGCTGCCGCTCCTCGCCGCCGGCAAGGCCGACCGCGCCGAGCTCAAGCGCCGGGCCTCAGCGCCGTAGCTGCTTGGGGTTCTCGACGTCCGAGGGGCGGCAGTTCTTGGGCGCGTTGACGGGATCGCAACGCGCGGGTGTGCCGCCCGGGATCGCCACGACGTAGTCCCCGGCGATGGCCGGCACGGCGACCTCGAAGTCGGTGCTGACGATCTGCGCGCCGCTGCGCAGCGCGATCTCCCGGCGGGTCGTGTCGCCGTTCCGCGGCTCGATGAGGTCGGCGTCCGCGCGGGTGCGGACGATGAAGCCTTGCTTCACCAGCTGCTGGATCCTGGCTTCGTCGGGGTCGTCCATCTTGATGACGGCGGCCGCCGGCGATTGCTCGGCGGCGGTTACGAACATCGCCCGCCCCTGGAGCGACGGGTGGCCCTGGAGGAATGCATGGCGGATCGTGCCCTCGGTGTTGAGGGCAACCAGCACCTTCCCGCGGGTCTTCGCGAGCGGGGGCCAGCCCTTCCCGGTGACGGCACTGCGCAGCGTCTTCGCCGAGCCGCGCACGCTGTCTGGCGTGATGAGCTGGCGCCCGAGCGAGGAGCGAACCGTCTTGTCGAGCTGGTCGAGGCCGGCGGCGTCGAACCGTCGCAGCGTGGGGTCGATCACGAAATCGACGTCGTCGTTCTTGGGCTCGATCAGGATGAAGATCGGGACGTGCCCGGGGTGCGCCTTCGACCACGTGCGCGTCACCTGCAGGCACTGCGCGAGCGGCGTGCAGTTGCTCGTGGCGTCCACGACGGGCGTGTGCACCACCGGAAAGGTCCCGTCGGGCGCGTTCACGACGTCGATCTCGAAGCCCCGGACGCCCAGGTCGAGCTGCTGGTCGAGCGGCGCGTGCGTGTACTGCGTCGTCGGCGACGATTGGATCGGAGCGTCCTGCTCGATGTGATAGCTGTTGTGCGTCGCCAGGACCTGCACCTGATTGGCCCGCAGCGTGTCGTCCAGCCGGTTCGCGCCGGCAACGCCCGCAACCGCCACGACCACGGCAACCGCCGAGATCGCGGCGAGCGCTGTTCGCTTCCCCCCGAGCACCAAGGGTGATCCTGTCAGATCACGCTCCGACCTGCCTGGACGCGCGGGCGGAGCAGGTCGGCGATCCGCTGCCGGTGGAAGCCGGCGTCGCCGAAGCTCACCTGATCGAGCTGGGCTCGCTTGAGGAACAGGTGCAGATCGTGCTCCCAGGTGAAGCCGATCCCGCCGTGCACCTGCAGCGTCGACGCCATGACGCGCTTCGAGGCGTCCGAGCACCAAACCTTCGCCGTGGACGCCGCCACCGACGCGTCCTCGTGCTGCGCGCCGATGCACCACGCCGCCCAGTACGCCGTCGAACGCATGCCCTCGACATCGACGAGCATGTCGGCACACCGGTGCTTGACGGCCTGGAAGCTGCCGATCGGCCGGCCGAACTGCACGCGGTCCTTGGCGTACTCCACCGCCATTTCCATCGCTCTGGACGCACCACCCAGC
>JBKOZX010000007.1:0-3002 GCA_046726115.1 Actinomycetota bacterium
CCACGCTGCACTGGGTCTGCGAACGACTCGTGCCCGCGCTGCGCCGCACCTACGACGAGATCGAAAACCTGCTCCACGGACTCGACGGCGGCTATGTGCCCGCCGGGCCCAGCGGCGCGCCGAGCCGGGGCATGGCGCACGTGCTGCCGACGGGGCGCAACTTCTACTCCGTGGACCCCAAGGCGCTCCCGTCCCCGCTCGCATGGGGCGTCGGCCGGGGGCTGGCCGACGAGCTGATCGCCCGCCACGTCGCCGAGGACGGCGCGGTCCCCGAGACCGTCGGCCTTGTGATCTGGGGGACGGCGGCCATGCGCACACAGGGCGACGACGTGGCCGAGGTGCTCGCGCTGCTCGGCGTCCGTCCCCGCTGGCACGACGAGTCGGGCCGGGTCGCCGGCATCGAGCCGATCCCGCTCGCCGAGCTCGGCCGGCCCCGGATCGACGTCGTGGTGCGCATCTCCGGCTTCTTCCGGGACGCGTTCCCCGGTCTCGTGCAACTCCTCGACGACGCGGTCGCGCTCGTTGCCGCGCTCGACGAGCCGCCCGAATCGAACCACGTGCGCGGCCACGCCGGCGACGACCCTCGTATCTACGGTCCCGCACCCGGCGGCTACGGCTCCGGCATCCTGCCCCTGCTCGAGGCGGGCGACTGGTCCGGCGACGACGACCTCGCCGCCGTCTACCTCGCGTGGAGCGGCTACGCCTACGGCAGGCGGGGCTTCGGGTTTCCCGCCGGCGATGCAATGCGACGGCGGTTCGCGGCCATCCGGGTCGCGGTGAAGAACCAGGACAACCGCGAGCACGACATCTTCGACTCCGACGACTACCTCCAGGACCACGGCGGGATGGTGGCCACCGTGCGGGCGCTCACCGGGGACGACCCCAAGGCGTGGTTCGGCGACTCGGCCGATCCCGCCCGGCCGCGGGTCCGCTCACTCGCCGAGGAGGCGGCGCGTGTCGTACGCAGCCGGGTCGTGAACCCGAAATGGATCTCGGCGATGGAGCGACACGGGTACAAAGGCGCCTTCGAGATCGCGGCCACCGTCGACTACCTGTTCGGCTACGACGCCACGACGCATGTCGTCGAGGACTGGATGTACGAGCGCGTGACCGACGCGTACGTCGGCGATCCCGACGTGCGGAAGTTCTTCGAACGCTCGAACCCGTGGGCGCTGCGCACCATCGCCGAGCGCCTGCTCGAAGCCCACGAACGCGGGCTGTGGGACGCGAGCGCAGGCGCGCTCGACGCGCTGCGCTCGGCGCTGCTCGAAGCCGAGGGCTGGGAGGAAGCCCGATGAAGCAGGACGCCCGTTTTCCGTTCAGCGCCGTGGTGGGTCACGACGACGCCAAGCTCGCGCTGCTCCTGGCCGCCGTCGACCCCGCCATCGGCGGCGTGCTGCTGCGAGGCCAGAAGGGATCGGCGAAGACCACGCTCGCACGCGGCCTGGCCGCGTTGCTGCCGGGGAACGCGCCCTTCGCGGAGCTGCCGCTCGGCGCCACCGAGGACCGCCTCGTGGGCACGCTCGATCTCGCCGCCATCCTCACCGGCGACGGGCGGCGCTTCGAGCCCGGCTTGCTCGCGTCCGCGCACGGCGGCGTCCTCTACGTCGACGAGGTGAACCTCCTGCCCGACCATCTCGTCGACGTCCTGCTCGACGTCGCCGCGTCGGGCGTGAACCGCGTCGAACGCGAGGGCATCTCGCACGAGCACCCCGCCCGCTTCGTGCTCGTCGGCTCGATGAACCCCGAGGAGGGCGAGCTGCGGCCCCAGCTCCTCGACCGTTTCGGGTTGGCGGTCGACGTGACGACCAGCACCGATCCGGTCGAACGCGCTGAGGCCGTCCGCCGCCGCGTCGCCTACGACGGCGACCCGTCCGCCGCCGGGCGCTACGCACCGGAAGAGCGGGAGCTGCGCGCCCGACTTGCGAACGTGTCGCCCGCCCCCGTCCCTGACGATCTCGTGCTGCGCATCGCGGCGCTGTGCGCGGCGGCCGGCGTCGACGGGCTGCGCGCCGACCTCGTCATCGCCCGGGCTGCAGCCGCCTTCGCGGGTTGGGAGGGCCGTGACGAAGCGACGGTCGACGACATCCGTCGCGTCGCGCCCCTCGCGCTCGCGCACCGCCGGCGTCGAGCCCCGTTCGACGAACCCCACAACGACGAAGAGCTCGACGACGCCATGAACGCGCTCGACGACCGCGACGAACCAGACGAGCCTGACGACGACGGTCTTACGAGCGACGGCGATCACGTCGCGCAACCAGCCCCGCCGCAGCGGGTCGTCCCCCTCCGCGCGTCGCGCGCGCGGGCCGAGCCCGCCGGCCGACGCTCGCCTGCGGAGACCACCCGCGGTCGCCTCGTGGGGACCGGCGTGCCCAGCGGGCCGATTGATTCGATCGCCGTCGGCGCCACCGCCCGCGCCGTCGCCGAGCGCCGCGCCGTCGAGCCTGACGGCCCGCCAGTGCGCGCCGGCGACCTGCGCGAGGCGCGTCGTGAGCAACGCGCCGGCAACCTGCTCGTGCTGGCGGTGGACGCCTCCGGGTCGATGGGCGCGCGGCGGCGGATGGAGGCGGTGAAGGGCGCCGTGCTCGGCTTGCTCGTCGACGCCTACCAGCGACGCGACCGCGTCGCGCTCGTGGCGTTCCGCGGCGAGCGCGCCGAGATCCTGCTGCGAGCGACCGGCAGCGTCGAGATCGCGCGCGCTCGCCTCGTCGACGTCCCTACCGGCGGTCGCACGCCCCTCGCAGCCGGGATCGACGCGTCGCTCGAGCTCGCGACGAGTCCCGCGAACCGGGGGTCGGGACACCGCCCCCTGCTGGTGCTGGTCACCGACGGCCGGGCAACGGCGCCCGTCGACGGGAACCCGATCGGCGCGGCGCGCCGCGCCGCGGCGGCGGTGCAGCGCCGGGGCGTCGACGCCGTCGTGGTCGACGCCGAGGACGGGGCGGGCCGGTTGGGCCTCGCCGAAGAGATCGCACACGAGATGGGTGCCCGCTACCTGAGGC
>JBKOZX010000008.1:0-14989 GCA_046726115.1 Actinomycetota bacterium
CCGTAGATGAGCTGCATCGGATGTTTCTCGAGCCCCCAGATCCCGTTGTTGCCGACGATGCCGACGACGTCCGCGCCGAAGCGCACGAGCGTGTCGAGGTCACCGAGCGAGAACCCGAGTGCTCCGTCGCCCCACATCACCACGACCTGCCGATCCGGGTGCGCGAGCGCGGCGGCGAGCGCGTACCCCGACCCCGTGCCGAGGCAGCCATACGGGCCGGGATCGAGGAAGCCGCCGGGTCGGTAGGTGTCGACGTACTTCCCCGCGTACGACACGAAGTCGCCGCCGTCACCGATGACGATCGCGTCGCGCTCGAGGCGACGGCGCAGCTCGCCGTACACGCGCGTCGGGCGGATCGGTGTCGCGTCGGCGTCGAGATCGTCGACCTCACGGGCGCGGCGCTCGTCCTCCTCGTCGCGGAGGCGCGTCACCCACGCGTCGCGCTCTCTGCGCTTCGACGCGGTGCCCGATACGTCAGTGAGCGCGGCGAGGATCCGGGCCAGGTCTCCGGCCGCGCTGGCGGCGAGATCGACCTGGGCGGCGACGCCAGCCGAGGAGTCGGCGAGGTGCACGACCCGGGCGTCGCCGAACCTGCCGAAACCGAGGCGGAAGTCGAGCGGCGCGCCGGCGACGACGACCAGGTCGGCCTCGCCGAACGCGGTGCCGCGCACCCGCGAGAACGCGAGCTCGTGGTCCGCCGGCAGCAAGCCCCGGCCCAGCCCGTTCGCGAACACCGGGAGACGCGCCGTCTCGGCGAACGCGCTCAGTGCCTCCTCGCCGCGAGCCCAGAACACGTCGGCGCCGACCATGAGCACGGGCCGGTCGGCCTCGCCGACGAGCTTGGCGACGGCCGCGACCGCGTCAGGTTCCGGCGCGGCGCCCGAGAGCTCGGCGGGCGCGGGGGGATCGGGAAGCGAGACCGATGCCACGCCCCACGCGTCGAGCGGGATGTCGACGAACGCGGGACCGCGGTGCGGCCGGCGAGCGGCGCGCATCGCCGAGTCGACGAGCTGTGGGATTTGCTCGGACGACCGCGCAGTTGTCGCCTCTTTCGTGATGGACGCCACGATCGGCAGATGGTCGAGCTCCTGCAGTGACCCCGAGCCCCACCGCCCCTGCGGCGCGCGCCCGCCGATCACGAGCAGCGGCGAACCGTTCAGGTACGCGGAAGTGATCGCGCTCACGCCGTTCGTCACTCCGGGACCCGCGGTCAGCGCGGCGACGCCAGGCCGGCGCGTCACCTTGGCCCAGCCCTCGGCCGCGAACGTCGCGGTCTGCTCGTGGCGGGTGTCGACGAGTCGGATGTCGGTCTTGACGCAACCGTCGTAGAGCGGGAACAGGTGACCACCCGACAGCGTGAAGAGCGTGTCGACGTCGTGGCGGCGCAGCGTCTCGGCCGCGAGCCTCCCTCCGTCGGCCTCGAGCTGCTCGCTCACGCAGCTGGCGCGCGCTCGACGCCCGCCAGGAAGCCCTCGAGAGCGTCGAACCACGGGCGCGGGTTCTCGAACTGCGGCGAGTGCCCGGCGTCGGGCACGACCACGAGCTCGGCGCCCGGAATGGTGCCGGCAATCTGACGCGACGGCTCCACGAATGATTCGTCCTCGGCTCCGACGATCACGAGCGTCGGGCACCGCACCTCGGCGAGTAGCGCGAGCTGATTCGGCTGGCGGACGATCTCGCGCGCCATGGCGGCCCACATGACGCCGGAGAGCGCCGCCCACTTGTAGTCCTCGAACTCCCGGTATCCCGGCCGCTCCTCGAGCAATCGCAAGTAGGCCGGCGTCTCGAGCGTCCCGGCCGCGTCGAGCATCGGCCGCAGAACGTCCTTGCCGTCGTCGAGCGCGATCTGTGCTGCGAGGTCGGCGAGCTGCGGATCGATACCCGGCACGGGGCCGGGTGACGTGTCCATGAGGACGAGCGCTTCGACGCGCGCGGGATGCGCGAGCACGAAACGCCGGGCAACCATCCCGCCCATCGAGTGGCCGAGAAGGCGGAAGTCGTCGATGCCGAGGGCGTCGGTGATGCCCAGCACGTCGATGGCCATGCGGTCGAGTGAGTACGCGCCGACATCGGGCGGATCGTCGCTCTCCCCGTGGCCGCGATGGTCGAACGTGACCACGCGATGTCGCGCGGCCAGCGCGTCGACATGGTAGGCGAAGTCCTCTTTGGCCCCGCCGAAGCCGTGGACGAGCAGCAGCGCGGGCCCACTCCCGGTGTCGGTGACCTCGAGAGCCACGCCGTCATCCATCCTCACCCGCATCGGGTCCCTCCCGCTCGAACGGCGCCTCCATCGTCCCCCACCGGCGGCAGCCGGGACGAGAAGGCGCTTGTAGGCTACGTCGATGGCCGTGACCAACACCGCGGCAACGTCACGCCGCCAATCGGTGAGCCGATGGCTTCGTGTGATCGTCAGCGCGGTGCTGCTCGCGGTGCTGGTGACGAGGATCCACCCCGAGGACCTCCTCCCGGAGCGCCGGCACCTCTCGACGATCGCCTTCCTCGTCGCCGCTCTCCTCATTACCGGCCTCGGCATCGTCCTGTCGGCCTGGCGCTGGCAGCGCGTTCTCGAGGTCTTCGACGTCCGTGTCCCGCTGCGGACGCTCACGAAGCACTATTTCGCCGGGCAGTTCGTCGGGAACGTGCTCCCGTCGACGGTAGGCGGTGATGTCGTCCGTGTGAGCCGGGGCGCGACGACGACCGGCTCCGGCAGCGTGGCGTTCGCGTCGGTGGTTCTGGAGCGACTGACGGGGTTCATCGCACTCCCCCTGCTCGTGTTCGTCGGCTTCCTGATCCGTCCGTCGCTACTGGACAACAACTCCGCGTGGATCGCGCTCGCCATCGCGTTCGGCACACTGATCCTCCTGGTGTTGATCCTCGTCGTCGTCGGCCACCCGAAGCTCGCGGGCCGGTTCGCCGAGCGCGAGAACTGGATGCGGTTCATCGGCGCCGTCCATGTCGGCATCGATCGCCTGCGACACCAGCCGCGGCACGCGTTGGGCGTGCTGGGCGCGGCACTCGTGTATCAACTGTCGATCGTCGTCGCCGTGTGGTGCGCGGTGCAGGCGCTCGACATCTCGATCCCGAATGCCGCGGTGCTCGCGTTCATTCCGGCGGTGGCGATGGGTCAGACAGTCCCGTTGTCGGTCAGCGGGTTCGGTGTCCGAGAGGGCCTGCTCGTGTTGCTGCTGCATCCGCTCGGCGTGTCGACGTCGAGTGCCGTCGCTCTCGGCCTGTTCTGGTACGGGATGCTGCTCGTCGTGAGCCTCATTGGTGCACCGGCGTTCGCCGTCGGCCAGCGCGGCGCACAGTCCGAGAACCGATCGAACGCCGGCGATACCAACGACTCGTGAGCATCCTCGAGCGGCCGGCCGGTCGCGTGCTTCCCCGACTGCCGGCCGGTCGCAGGCTCAAGGACGGTCACTACATCTACTGGTGGCTCGAGATCCTCGCCGTCGCCGCGTTCTACCTCGTGTATTCGGCCATCCGGAACGCCAATGAGGGCAGCACCGCCGAGGCGTTCACCCACGCCAAGGAGCTCATCCGCATCCAGGAGTTCCTCGGTATCAACCACGAGCAGGTGCTGCAGCAGTGGGCGCTGCACTTCACGCCGCTGATCGTCGCGTGCAACTACTTCTACGGCTCGCTGCACTTCATCGTGACGGCCGGTGTGGGTATCTACTTGTTCCGCAAGTGGAGCGACGACTGGCCCCTCTGGCGCAACACGCTCGCGATCACGACCGGCGTCGCCCTCGTGGGCTTCATCCTCTGGCCGCTGATGCCGCCGCGTCTGCTTCCCGACAGCTACGGGTTCGTCGACACGCTCGCGCGGTACCCCACGTTCTGGTCCTTCAACTCGGGTGCGGTGAGCAAGATCTCGAACCAGTTCGCTGCCATGCCCAGCGTGCACTGCGCGTGGGCGCTGTGGTGCACGTGCGTGATGGTTCCGCGTGTGAGGCGCCCGTGGGCCAAGGTGGCGTTCATCCTGTACCCCGTGGGCACGGTGACAGCCATCGTTCTGACCGGGAACCACTACGTCCTCGACGCCGCCGGCGGCTTCATCGTCCTGGGCATCGGGTATGCGCTCGCTCGTCTGGTGACCCGGGCCGGTCAGGGCGCACCCCTCCCCGCCACCTCGTAAAGCGAGCATGAGCATGGATCTCGACCACGTAGCCCTCGCGACGCGCGATGTGCACGACGCGCTCGACGTCCTCGTCGGCGAGCTTGGTGGGATCGTGCTGTTCGGCGGGAACAGCGTCGGCTTCCGGCCGATGCAGCTGCGTCTGGGCGACGCGGCCGGGGGCATGAACATCGAGCTGCTCGAGCCGTGGGAGGTCGAGCGCAACGACTTCCTCGAGCGCTTTCTCACGCGCCACGGTGCCGGCCCGCACCACCTCACGTTCAAGGTCGACGACCTCCGCGCGACGTTGGAGCGAGTCCGGGGGGCCGGCTACAAGCCCGTCAACGTGGACGTGTCGGACCCGAACTGGAAGGAAGCGTTTCTCCATCCGCGTGAGGCCCACGGGACCGTCGTCCAGCTCGCCGAGGCGCACGGCGACTGGGGCACGCTCGCCGAGCAGATCGCGCGCGTGCAGAAGGAAGGAGCCAACGGCCATCCCCGCTGGTGGCCCGGTCCACCGCCGCCGGGTGACCGGGCCGGGTTCCTGCGCCGCGTCGTGATCGGCACGCCGTCGCTCACGGCGACGCTCGGGTTCTTCGCCGGACTGCTTCAAGGGAACGAGGTCGCGGGGGGAGAAGGCTGGGTCGAGCTGGCCTGGCCGGGAGCAGGGCGCGTGAAGCTCGAGCACCGGCCGGGCCGGGCGCCGGGTGTCGACCGGCTCGAGGCCGACGTGATCGGCGACGGGCCCCTCGGCGAGCGGACGGTCGCCGGGACCCGACTCCTCCTCGAACCGCGCTAGTCGCGCTCGTCGCGCTGTCCGCGTCGGTCCCGCTGGCGTCGACGTTGGAACAGCCACGCGGCGATCGCTCCGAGGGCCGCGGAGAGGATGATCACGTAGATGACACGCGCGTCCCAATGGAAGAAGAGAAACGACACGCGCACCTCGCTCGTGTTCTGGATCGCGAAGACCAGGACGAGAAGCGCGAGCACGGCCGCCACGATGAGGCGTGTCTGGTGCTCCCGATTCGGCGGGCGCTTCGGCGGCTGATCGGCCATCCTGCTCCTTCTGCGCCGAAGCTAGCTCGCGGCGCGGACCGCGACTGCAGACGGCGGGCTCTCGTTTCGATGGCGCGTCACCAGCCGACGCACGCCGTCGCGCACGGCCCGGTCTGCCAGCGACAGGTACGACTCGCGGGCGTTGATCAGGCCCAGCCGCCGCGGCGGTACGCCGCGCAGCGCAAGACGGCGCACGCGCGTGAGCTCAGGCGGAATGGCCGTCTCGGGCAGCACCGACGCGCCACCCCCGGCGGCGACCATGTCGGCGATCAGGCGGATGCCCTCGACCTCGACCGGCACCGGGAGGTTGATGCCGGCCTCGGCGGCCGCGTCGTCGACCTCGCGCCGCAGCGGGTTGCCGACCGGCGGGAGGATCATCGGCAGCTCGGCCAGCCGCGCCAGCGGCACGGGTTCCGGGCCCAGGTCGGGCGCGTCGGCGGGCGCCAGCCCCACGAGGGTCTCGTCGAGAAGGTGCTCGACGTCGAGGCGGGGCGAGGTCATGGGCTCGGTGACCACCGCCTGCGCGAGCTCGCCTGCGAGCACCTCGGTCGCGAGTCGCTCGGACGCGCCCTCGTTGATCCGGAGCTGCACGCCCGGGGCTTCGCCCCGCAGGTCGGCGACGAGGGCCGGGATCATCCAGCGGCTTGCGGTCCCGACGATGCCGAGGCTCGCGTGCCCGGTGCGCAGCCCCTGCAGCATCGAGAGGTCCGCCTGCATCGCCTCGAGCTCACGGCGCACCCGCCGGGCCCGCTCCAGGACGACCTCACCGCACTCGGTCGGCGTCGCCCCCCGGCGGCCCCGGACGAGGAGCTCGGCCCCGAGCTCCCGCTCGAGCTGGCGGACCTGCCCGGAGACGTTGGATTGCACCGTCGAGAGCACGTCGGCGGCGGCCGTGAACGAGCCCTCGTCGGCGATGGCCAGCAAGGCGTCGAGGTGCCGGAGCTCCATCCCGAAGTCCCATCTGTATTAGTGATTGATGCCATCAATCCTAACTGTTGGACAGATTCGAGACAAACGGTCAGTATGGCGAAAGGACGACTCGGGGGTCGGTAGCCCCCCACCGGCTCCCGGAGTCCTCCTTTCTTTCGGAAGAGCGGCGGAGGTCGGCCTTGGCGGCCGTGGAGACGATCTCCAATCTGATCTTCAGCGGGCCTCTCGCCTGGACCACCGACGCGGCGTGCGACGGTCGCAGCGAGCTCTTCTTCGCTCCCGCCGGTGAGCGCCCCGAAGCCCGCGTCGTCCGCGAGTCCCAGGCGCGCGCGATCTGCTCGGCATGCCCCGTCGTTCGGAATTGCCGGGAGTGGGCGCGCGAGCACCGCGAGTACGGCTTCTGGGGCGGCGAGTCCGAAGAGGAACGCGCCGCCGCAGGATTCCGAGTCGACATGCCCGTCGGGCGCGTCGCCCGGTATCCGAAGGGCGCGGGCCGACCCGTGCAACCCCGCGCCCCGCGCGTCGCGTAGAACCCGGCGCGAAGCAGCCGCCTAGGCTGCCGGCGTGACCACGGGGGGTCCGGAAGGCGTCGATCTCGCCTCCTTGCGCACGTTCTTCTCCGACCACGTGGAAGGCGCCGACGGTCGCCCGCTCTCGGCCGAGCTCATCGCAGGCGGCCGGTCGAACCTCACGTACTGCATCAGCGACGGCGAGCGCGAGTGGGTCCTGCGCCGGCCTCCCCTCGCCCACGTGCTGCCGACCGCGCACGACATGCGCCGCGAGTACCGCGTGCTCACCGCACTTGCGGACACCGACGTCCCTGTGCCGAGGACGTTCGCTCTCTGCGAGGACGTCGCCGTGAACGGCGCGCCCTTCTACGTGATGGAGCGCGTCCAGGGTCGCATCCTGCGCACGGGCGACGAGATGGTCACGCTCACCAAGGAGCAGGCCGCGGCGTGCTCCCGGCAGCTCGTCGACGTCCTCGCACGCATCCACGGGGTGGACTACGACGCGGTCGGGCTGGGTGACTTCGGCCACCCCGACGGGTTCATGGAACGCCAGGTGCGGCGATGGGGCGAGCAGTGGGAGCGCTCGAAGGCGGCGGAGCTTCCGGAGATCGACGAGCTGGGGCGACGGCTGCGCAACGCGTTGCCCGAGTCGGGGCCGCCGACGATCGTGCACGGCGACTACCGGCTCGACAACACGATGCTCGCCGACGACGACCCGGGCCGGATCGTGGCCGTGCTCGACTGGGAGATGTCGACGCTCGGCGACCCGCTCGCCGATGTCGGGCTGTTCCTTCTCTACTGGGGCCAGGCCGACGCCCAGATCATCGCCACCGGCCAGGCAATCGAGGAGCAAGCCGGCTTCGCGAGCCGCGACGAGATCGTCGAGATGTACGCGAAGGAGACGGGGCGGCCCGTCGAAAACCTCGACTTCTACGTCGTGTTCGCGTTCTACAAGCTCGCAATCATCGTCGAGGGCATCGCCGCGCGGTACCGCATGGGGAAGACGCTCGGCGAGGGGTTCGAGCACATGGGGCAGATGGTCTCGAGCCTCGTCGACGAGGCGCTCGATCAGGCCAACCGGTCGTCCATCCCCGCGCTGCGCGGATAGAAGCACGCACCGGCTCCGTCGATAGGCTCCCGTCGGCGATGGGGCTCGCCTGAACCGCCGCTTCGGCTGATGGCTCCTACCTGCACGATGGAGGTGGAGCCGTGCCGACGACCCGAAGGCGCCTGCAGCCGAGGATCCTCGTGGCCGTCGCCGTCGGTGGCGCGTTGGGTGCTGCAGCACGCGACGAGCTGGCGACGCGATTCCCGACGCCGGCGGGGTCGTTCCCGTGGGTCACGTTCGTCATCAACGTTTCCGGCTCGTTGCTGCTCGGGCTGCTGCTGACGTTCGTCCTCGAGCGCTGGCCGCCGACGCGGTACGTGCGCCCGCTGCTCGCGATCGGTGTGCTGGGCGCCTACACGACGTTCTCGACGTTCGTCGTCGAGACTGATCTCCTGTTCCGAGACGGGCACGTCGTGGTCGGCGCGGTCTACGTGGTAGCCAGCCTCGCTGCCGGGTGCGCAGCGGTGTACGTCGGAATCATCGCCGGCCGGTCACGGCCGGCACTACGAAGGAGCACACGATGAAGCTGGAAGGACCGGGCGAGCGGCTCTCGATCTTCCTCGGCGAGAGCGACCAGCACGGCCACAAGCCGCTGTACTCGGAGATCGTCGAACGGGCTCACGACGCCGGACTGGCGGGAGCGACCGTCGTGCGCGGCTTCGAGGGCTTCGGGGCATCGAGCCGCATCCACACCGCGCGCATCCTGCGCCTGAGCGAGGACCTGCCCGTCATCGTGATCATCGTGGACCGCACCGAGCGGATCGACGCCTTCCTCCCGACGCTCGACGACCTCATCAGCGAGGGGCTGGTCGTGCGTGAGAGCGTGGAGATCGTCAAGTACGTCGGCCGTGCGGAGGAGCAGTGACGCTGCTCGCGGTCGGGCTCGCCGGAGCGCTCGGCGCGACGGCGCGGTACGTCCTCGACGGCCTGGTCGAGGATCGCGTCGAGGGCGCGTTCCCGTGGGGAACGTGGGTCGTGAACATGACCGGCTCGTTCGCCCTCGGCTTCGTGAGCGGCCTCGCGCTCGACCACGGCCTGGGCGACACGCCGAAAGCCGTGATTGGCGCGGGGTTCATCGGCGCGTACACGACCTTCTCGACATTCACGTACGAGACGCTCCAGCTCGTCGAGGAGGGATCGCGGTACGAGGCCGCGCTCAACGTCGCGACGAGCACAGCCGTCGGTCTGGTCGCGGCAGGTGCCGGCCTGGTGCTCGCCGCGCTCTGACTCCCGCCTCGCGTGTCAGACGTGCCGGCTGATGTAGCCGCGAGCGCGGAACACCGCCAGCATCCGCACGACGAACCACACCGCGCCGACCGCCAGCACCACGGTGCCGGCCGCCGCGATCCACACCTCGCCCCAGGGGAGCGCGTGGCCGGCGAGCACAGCGCGGGCCGCGACGAAGATGTGAGTCGTCGGCAGGATGCGTCCGATCGGCTGCAGGATCCCAGGGAGCGCGCTGACCGGATAGAAGATGCCCGACAGCGGCATGAGCATCGCCAGCATTCCCCAGGCCAGGATCTCGGCCCCCTGCCCGACGCGCAGGATCAGGCCGATCACGATCATCCCCACCGACCAGCCGACGACGAGCAGCAACGCGACGAGTGGCACCAGCGCGTAGCCGATGTCGGTGATGTTGAACGCGAACAGGGCCAACGCGACCACCGCGACGACGCTCACGCCCATCGCCAGCTTCGCCAGACCGAACAGCACCACGCCCGCGACGTACTCGCCCTCTCGCAGCGGCGTGACGAGCATGTTCAGCAGGTTGCGGGACCAGGTCTCTTCCATGAAGCCGGTCGCCAGGCTGATCTCGGCCTGGAACACGACGTGGAAGAGCAGGATCCCGGCGAGAAGGAACCCGGCGCCCTTGGCCCCGGCGCCCGACTGGCGCGCGAAGTAGACGCCGATCGCGCCGAACATGACCGCGTCGACGACCGGCCATACGATGACGTCGAACCACCGCTGGGGCGCCCGCTGCAACACGTACGCGTGCCGGCGGGCCACGGCCCGGACCCGCAGCCAGCTCACGCTCCCCTCCTCTCTCGTTCGTCGCGCGTGCGCGCCTGGCCCTCCTCGGCCAGGTGCAGGAACACGCCCTCGAGGTCGTCCCGCCCGAACCGGGCCGCGACATCCCCGGGGCGGCCGTCGGCGACGATCCGCCCCTCCGAGATGAACACGACGCGCTCGCACAGGCGCTCGACCTCGACCATGTTGTGGCTGGTGACCAGGAGCGCGGCGCCGTCCTCGGCGCAGAGCCGGTTCAGTCCCGTGCGGACCTTGAGCGCGACGTCGGGGTCGAGGGACGCGGTGGGCTCGTCGAGGATGAGCAGCGCGGGTGAGTGCAGCGCCGCCTTCACGATCCCGACCAGGGTCCGCTGACCGGACGAGAGCTCGTTGCCCATGGCGTCACCCAGATGCGTGATGCCGAAGCGCTCCAAGCCCGCGTCGACCTGCGGGGTCGGGTCGCGGAGGCCGTAGAGCTGCCCGAACAGGCGCAGGAACTCACGCACCCGCAGCCGCTCCGGGAGCGGGAGGTAGCCGGCGGCGAACCCCACGTGTCCGGCCGCCGCGCTGCGGTGGCGCGGCAGGCGGTGGCCGGCGACCTCGACCCAGCCCGAATCGGGCGTGACGACTCCGAGCAGCATGAACAGCGTCGTGGTCTTTCCGGCGCCGTTGGGCCCGAGGAGCGCGACGCGCTCGCCGGCGCCGACCGTCAGGTCGATGCCGTCGACGGCACGGATTCGCTTGTACTGCTTGACGAGCCCGCGAGCGCGCAGCACGTCGCCGTCGAGGGGAGGCATGGCGAGAGTGTGTCAGCCGCGGCCGGGCCGACGAGAGGGGTTTTAGGATCACTACTCGTGCGCTGGGTGTGGAACGAGGGTGAGCGTCAGGTCGTCGACGCCGGCGACACGGCTTCGTTGGCGGCGAACCTGAACCTCGATCCGCCCGTTGAGCGTCTGGGCATGGTCTGGGCCATCGGGCTCAACTACCGCGACCACGCCGCCGAGACGGGGACGCCACTGCCGAGCGAGCCGGTTGTGTTCGCGAAGGCGACTGGATCGGTCGTCGGCCACGGCGCCGACATCCTGATCCCTCCCCACGTCACGCAGCCGGACTACGAGGGCGAGCTCGCCATCGTGATCGGCCGCCGCGCTCGCGACATCCCCGCCGACGAGGCCCTCGACGTCGTCGAGGGCTTCACCTGCGCGCACGACGTGAGCTCCCGCGACCACCAGTTCACAACCGGGCAGTGGGTATGGTCGAAGTCCTTCGACACGTTCTGCCCACTTGGTCCCGTCCTGGTGACGCCGGACGAGCTCGATCTCGGTCACCTCGACATCGAAACCCGCGTCAACGGTGAGGTCCTGCAGTGCTCGAACACGGACCAGCTCGTCTTCGACGTCCCGCAGCTGATCGCGCACCTGTCCCGCGGCCTCACGCTCGAGTCCGGCGACGTGATCCTCACCGGGACGCCGGGCGGTGTGGGCATGGCCCGCAATCCGCAACGCTGGCTCGAGGACGGGGACGTCGTGGAGATCACCGTCGCCGGGATCGGTACGCTCCGGAACCGGGTCATCCGCCGCTAGGAACGGCGGCGAATCGGCCGCAACACCGAGACCGAGGGGGGAACTGTGGGCTCTGACCTACACGAAACGGCGCGGCGGCTGCGCAACCTCGTCGAGCCGATTGCAGCCGGGGTGTACTTCGCACCCGAGGCGCACCAGCGCTACGAGGCCCTGGGCCTCAACTATTTCGAGGGCTACTTCTGCAGTCGTGGCGCCTGCCTGGGCAATGCGCCGTGGAGCGTCATCTGCGCGGCGTTCGGGGCCTTCAAGCCGGCCGTGGTCGAGCGCGCCGTAACCGGTGGGTGGTCCAAGACCGACGCCGAGCACATGCTGGCAGCTCGACGCGACGGCGCCACCGAGCAGCTCGAGCGTCTGCTGGGCGAGCCCGGCCCCGAGGTGAAGCAGGCGACCGAGATCCTGTTCTCGCTCACCGAGGGCGTCGACCCCTCGGGCCGCATGCTGTACTCGGGCCTGTCGGTGCTGCCCGTGCCCGACACACCGATGGGGCGCTTGCAGCGCGCCGCCGACCTCGTGCGCGAGCACCGCGGGGACGGCCACATCGCGGCGTGGATCTCGAACACCGATTCGTGCGAGATCACCGTCCTCACCGAGCTGACCTGGGGCTTGAAACCCGGCGCCTACGTGTTCACGCGGGGATGGAACGAGGAGGACGTCGACGCCGCCCGCGCCCGGTTGCAGGCCCGCGGCCTGCTCGACGCGGAGGGGCAGCTCACCGACGCCGGTCGCGAGTTCCGCGGGGAGATCGAGCACGCCACCGACCTGGCCGAACGAGAGGTGATCGACCGGCTCGGCGACGGCGCCGACGAGCTGTTCTCGCTGCTCGCGCCGTTCTCGAGGACGATCGTTGAAAGCGGCGGCTACCCGGTCGACTTCAGCCAGCTGCGCGGCACGCGAGGGTAGGGATCAGCGGTACCCGGTGACGTCGGCGGGCTTGCCGGCGTCCTGGACCTCGACGAGGTACCGCCACGCGTCGGGTTGGCTGCCGTCGAGGTCGGTGAACCCGTAGATCTTCGCCAGCTGCCCGCTGGACACCGACGTTCCGTTCCAACGCGACACGTCGGGATCCTGCGCGAGGGCCACAACCGCTCGACCGACGAACGCCGGACTCTCGGAGATGGCGAAATGGGGCGAGGCCGTCGTCGCGTCGAGCCAGTTCGCCTCGGTGACCTGGTACACGTCGAGCATGGCCTCGGATCGGAGCCACCCCGGAGTGAGCGACACCGCCGTCGCCCCATGGGGCTCCAGCTCGTGCCCGAGCGCGAACGCCATCCGGTTCACCGCCGCTTTGGCGAGGTCGTAGAAGAAGGACACCCGGTAGTTCGTCGCGTTGTACTCGTCGGTTCCGTCGTTCACCTCGACGACCAGGCCGCCGGGCGTCTTGATCAGGAGCGGGATCGCAAAGTGGCTCGTGATGACGTGCGTGTCGATGGCCAGGCGTAGGGTCCGGAGCCCGTATTCCAAATCTGATTCCCACAAGGACTTGTTCCACTCCATCTTGGTGGCGCCCCAGATGTCGTTCACGAGGACGCGCAGGCCGCCCCGTTCCCGTTCGATGCGCGTCACGAGCGCGCGCACCTCGTCGGGAACGAGATGGTCGACCCGGACCGCGATGCCGCGGCCGCCGGCCTCGTCCACCAATGCTGCGGTCTCTTCGATCGTCTCCGGCCGGTCCATCTCGGATCGCTGCGAACGGGTCGTTCGTCCGGTGGCGTAGACCGTTGCGCCGGCCGCGCCCAACTGCACCGCGATCCCGCGGCCCGCTGCTCGGGTCGCTCCTGCAACGAGCGCAACCTTGCCCGCGAGTGATTTCTCCATGGCGCCGAACCTAACAAGACCCGTCCGAAGGCGGTGGCGGCCCAGCCGTAAGCTCGCGGCCGATGGACGGGCTCACGTGGGAAGAGCGGCCGGCGCTGCGCCGGCCGGTGATGGTGGCCGGCTTCGAGGGATGGAACGACGCCGCCAGCGCTGCGTCGGACGCCGCCGGCTGGCTGACCCGCCGGTTCGGCGCCACGAAGATGGCCTCGATGGACCCGGAGCAGCACTTCGACTTCCAGTCAGCCCGCCCGACCGTCGAGCTCGTCGACGGTGTCACCCGCGGCCTGACGTGGCCGTCGAACGATTTCTTCGCCGTGCCGGTCGACGCCCGCGACCTCGTCGTGCTGCGCGGCATTGAGCCCAACCTGCGCTGGCCGACGTTCTGCCGCGAGGTGCTCGACGTCGCCGGGGAGACAGGCTGCGAGATGGTCGTGACCCTCGGGGCGCTCCTCGCCGACGTGCCCCACACTCGCCCGATCCGGGTCACGGGCGCGACCTCCGATCCCGAGCTCATGACGAGCCTGGGGCTCCAGCGCTCACGGTACGAAGGCCCGACCGGCATCGTCGGCGTGCTGCACGACACGGCTCGCTCCGCCGGGGTGACGTCGGCGTCGCTGTGGGCGCCGGTCCCGCACTACGTGTCGTCGCCGCCGAACCCGTTGGCGACCCGGGCGCTCCTCGAACGGCTCGGGCAGTTGCTCGGGACGCCGTTCGAGCTGGGTGAGCTCGACGAGCTGTCGCAAGCATGGCGAGACCGGGTCGACGAGGTCGTCGCCGACGACACGGACGTGCAGGCGTACGTCGGGCAGCTCGAGGAGCGCTACGACACCGAGGCCGAGACGGACGTGCCCTCGGGTGAGACTCTCGCGGCCGAGGTCGAGCAGTTCCTGCGCGACCGGCCCGACGACGGCTAGACGAGCGTCAACAGCGATCGCCGACGATCAGTTGGCGCCGCCGCTTCCCTTGACCGATCCGCGGAGCGGTGAGCCGTCCTCCTGATCGACGGTGCACACGATCTGGCGATCGCCCAGTGGCCAGGTCTCCTTGTCGGGCGTGAAGTACGAGAATCCGAGACGCGAAGACTCGAAATCCTCCCCTACATACGTGCGAAATTCAGGGGTGCACGTTGACTCGGCGAAGCTGTTGATCGCTGCCTCACCCGGGAATGGATCACCGGGTCCTGCCGGGTGGTTCGTGACGACGAACACCTCCTCTAGATGCTTCTGGGTACAGGGAACCTTTTCGTACTCGTCCAGGATCGCGTCCGGTGTATCAGCGTTCAGACAATCGCCCACCACGAAGGTCGTCGGTGTGAATCGAGGAAGCAGCGCAGTGCAGAGAGGCTCGCCGTTCAGTGCGGCTGCGAACTCCGGGTCGGCGCGCGGAGCCTCGAGGGGGTCACCGATCTCTGCGGCCTTCTCTTCGATGCGCGTCTCGATGTCCTGCGCGCTGTCTCGAGATTTCTTCGTGTCCGTGTCGAGTCGCGAGTAGGAGCGTTGCTGATCGACTGCAAGACGCCGATAGTCGGAGAGAGCGTCTGAGAACGACGATGCGACCGTCTTCGCGTTCGCTGCAACAGGCGTACCGAGTTCTTCGATGCTCGCGATCAGCCGGCTGGTCGCCTTCGTTTCATCGGAGGCGGCCCGTACGAGCCGAGCCTTCGCAGCCTTCGCAGACACCTTGCCCGAGTCCAGATCTTCGAGCTCTTTCTGGAGCTTCGAGTCGGCCTTGTCGAGCGCATCGCCCCAGTCGCCCAACCTTCCGCACACGGATCGCACCCATCGTGGCAGCGGCACGGTTCGGGCGGTCTTCCCCCCAACGCCCAACGCCTCCGCTGCGAGCGGAGCCGCCGCCAGGGTTACCG
>JBKOZX010000009.1:0-4249 GCA_046726115.1 Actinomycetota bacterium
TCTCACCACCGCGCAGATCCGCGCGGTGGTCGAGTACGCACGCGTCCAGCTCGAAAAATGAGCACCTCTCGACCGTGCCCGTTCGCGGCCGGCTAGTCTACGAGTTCGAAGCTGGAGCATGTTCGCCGGCCGTCAGTCGAGGGTGGCGCCCGGTATCCACGAGCCGTGGAAGCCGTACGGGACCCTGCGGGGAAGGTGGACCGTGGCTACTGGCTCGGCTTCGAAGTTGGTTGCGTCGACGATGATCACGTCGCTGACGTTGCGTCCGGCGTCGTAGACAACGCTGAGCACCCAGCCGTGGTCTTCGCCGGCATCTGTCGCGGCGACGAACACTGGTTCACCCGCGGCGCGTCCAACGCCGACGTCGTGGCGCGCAGTGCTGCCGGCGACGAGGTCGTGCTTGCGCAGACTGCCGTGGCCGGTCCATGACGTGTCCACCTCGGTCTCGCTGGTGTAGCCGTAGCGGTGTTGTCGGCCGGCGTAGCGGTTGTTGATCCGGGGGAACTCTTGGGAGGCGTCATCGAGCGTCTCGGTCGCGACGGTGTAGGCGCGCGGGTCGATCGTCCAGCGATCGAGGCGAGGCCCGCGTGACGCGCCGGGGCCGTACACCTCGGTGGCGAACATGTCTGGGTAGCGCACGACGTCCATCACGACAGTTTCGTCGGCCGCGTCGAACGCGTTGAGGACGTGATAGGCATAACAGGGGTCGAGATCGACCCAGATCACGTCGGCGTTGCTTCCGGAACGAGGCATCACTCCGACTCGAGCGCCGTGTTCGGGCCGCCAAGTGAATGGGAACGGCTGACGTCCAGCGAGTTCGACGTCGAAGACGACGGGCAGGTCCAGCCAGACGACGCGGGTTGCGGTGACGCCGAAGTCATGGACCATTACCGAACGGGGCAGGTCGATGGCCTCAGTCCGTACGACCACGCCAGCAGGGTCGATCACGTGGTAACGGAGGAACGGCGGCGCAAGGTCGTAGCCGAAGAAGATCAGCTCGCCGCTCGCAGGATCGATCTTGGGGTGCGCAGTAAATGGTGTGGTGAGCCGCCCGCGCAGGTCGGAGGCGCCGATGGTCGACAGATCGGCCCGCATTTCGGTAGGGAGGCTCGCTTCCATCAGCGCGTAGATGCGGTCGGCGTGGGCGACCACGTGGGTGTTCGCCGAGCTGGGGAGCCCGTTAACCTCCGGGGGCTCGGCAGGAGCGGGGTCGCCGAGCGCCTCGCGGGCGGCGCGAGTTCGGATCCAGCGGTTTCGATACCGCGCCCGCCCGTCGCTCAGTTCGACGCCGTGGAGCATGCCGTCGCCGAGGAACCAGTGATACGCCGCCGGATCGGGGTCGAGGATCGGGTTGGGGCCATTGCGCAACAGCAGCCCGTCGAGTTCCGGCGGGATCGCGCCCGTGACCGAGAGACCGGCGTCGTCGCGCTCATCGCGCACCGGCGCAAAATTGCCCGCCAGATAGGGGTTCGTGATGGGGGTCATGGGATTTCCTTCCCGTGCTAGCGGGCGTACGGGCACGGCGCCGCGGGCGTCAGGAAGTCGCGGGTGCCGCTTCCATCGTTTGTTCGATTAAGTGCCGCGCCTGGCGGCCCGCGATGCGCAGCAGCGCAGCATCGCGTCGCGCGCGTGCCAGCACGAAGCTGCCTTCGAGTGTGGCTACGACCATGGTGGCCAGCTCCTCTGCAGCATCGCGTGGGAGGCCCTCGGCTTCGAACCTCGACGCAGCCGTCTCCACCCAGCGTAGGAAGACCTGGTCGGTTGCTTGGCGGAGTGTCTCGTTCGTGCTCGCCACCTCGCGGGCGACGGTGCCGATCGGGCAAGGGTCGATGTAGTCCGTCTCCTCGAGAACGTCGGCGGCGCCGTCGAAGAAGTTCGCGACCGCGCTGGCCGCGTCCGTTGCTTCGTCTGCGACTACCTCGAAGAGCTGACGGTACGCCTCGCCAGACTCCGTGATGGCAGCGATGGCGAGGTCGTCCTTGCCACCCGGGAAGAAGTGGTACAGCGAGCCGATGGTTGCACCCGCCGCTTCGGTGACCTGCTTGAGGCTCGTGCCTTGGTAGCCGTAACGCCGGAAGAGCTCATTGGTCGCGGTCACGAGCCGATCTCGTGTGGCGTGCACCGCTTGATTCTAGAACGAGCGCTCTACTAGAGTGAACGTTCTAGTGCCGGCAGAGGTGAGGAGGTGTGGGCATGTACAAGGCGACGGTGCGAGCATTGTTGCGTCGAGGCATCGCCCGGCTCAACGAGGGCGACCCCGAGATGCTTCTGCGGATGGCCGGGCACGAGTGTGAGCTCGCCTTCCCTGGCGACAACAGCTGGGCGGCGATGCACCGCCCGGTAGTCAAGGGCCGCGCCCGGCACGTGACGCACCGAGGCGTCGATGAGTGCCGCGCGTTCGCCGAGCGGTTCGTAAACGAGGGCATCCAGCTCGATATCGAAGACATCGTCGTCAATGGCCCGCCGTGGCGCCTCCGTGTGGCCGTACGAGCCCGCACCATCGCCGCCGATCCCGCCGGCGGGGACGATCGCTACAACAACCGTGCGGTCGCGTTCCTCGAGATGCGCTGGGGACGGCTCGTCTGCTGGGAAGACTACGAAGACACTGAGCGAGTTTCCGCCTGGGACCGGCGCCGTGACTCGTCGGCGCACGCCTGAGCTCCAGCCAACGATCGTCTCTGCGTGCTCCAATCGCCGGGCTAGATGGATGCGGCGCTCAACCCGACTCGGTTCGCCGTGGCGAAAGCGCGCGATCACTAGCGGCGATGACGAGCTGAGACTCGTCGAGGCACTTGGAGTTGTCCCGGTTTCTCGCCTCGTTCTGGTGTGACGATCTGTGCTGGAGTTCTGAGCGCGGATCGGCAGTTCGGCGCTCACGAACGTGTGCGGCGCAACCCATCGACCGCGGCGCGTGGCCGAGGCGCGGCCTTGTCCGCTGGTCACTGGTCCAATGGTCGTTAGAGTGCGAGACTTTCGACGATGGGAGCGCGTCCACCGGTGTGGATAGGCCACGCCCGCCTCAGTGTGAGTGACCTCGATCGCTCAGCCGATTTCTGGCGCACGGTCGGGATGCGAGAGATCGAACGGAACGAACAGATTGTTTGTCCTAGAGCTGCGGGGTGGGACCCACCTGGTACTCCGGCCCGGTAGGCCGCCAAGTACCGCAGACGCCCCCTTCGACCTCATGGTCGAAGACCTCGAAGCAACTCACGCAGAATGGGAGCGCCTCGGGCTCAACGTGTCGCCGATCGACCGCGGACGAATCCATTCGGCCTTCGTCCTCCGCGATCCCGACGGCAACACGGTCACCGTTAACAGCTCGCACGTCGTCGGCGACGTCTGATCCCGCACCGCGCCCGACAGAGCAAACCCAATCGATTGCCCGTTTCGGCCGCCACCCCCGCACGCAGACGTGCCGATCGGTGCGCTCCGCCTGGCGGCTGTGAGCGTCGTTCTGGCGCGACGTTCTGTACTCCGACTACGAGCTCGGGTCGGCGCTTAGGGGTGGATGTCAGGCGAGAGCGGAGCGTTCGGCGTCGACTCGATGATGCCGGGCTTCGTGGAGTGCGAAGCGCGCGAGGAGGGCGATGTCGAAGCGCTCACCTTCGAGGCGAGTGCCTGAGCGTCGCCAGCTGTCTTCGGGAAGCGGCTCCAATAGGAGCTTGAGCTGTTCGGCATTGGCGAGGAGTTCAGTCGCGACCACGCTTGGATCACTGTCGTTGTAGCGGCCGTCAATGACTGCTGTGTCTTGATCCTGGTATACGAAGCGTGCGTCATCACGGGTCAGCGCGAGTCGGATGCGGTCCGTGAACAGCGCCAGGGTGTCTCGCACGTGGCCGCCGTACTCGAGTGCTGACCAAACCTCAGGCGACCGACGTTTCGTTAGTGATGTGGTGTTGGCGTGGGAGTCGAGCAGCCGCGACCATCGTCGTGCCTCGTCCACGATCGCGGTTCCGAGCGCCGTCTCGGGCACCGACGACGCGACGAGCCCACATTCCGGGCATCTGCCGTCCCGGACGATGAGGAACCACTTGCTGGGCATTCGCCGCTCCGGGCCCCTTGAGGCAGTGGTGAAACGGGTTGTCGACGGAGGGGAAGCAAAACGCCAACGGCGAGATCGTCAGCCCACGCTTCTCGCGCAGTCGATGTCTGCGCCACGAGGTTTCATATCAGGCACCACTCAGCAAGAGAACGCGGCGTATCAGAGGATCGCTCGAAGTGACGTGTACCAGGCCGGAAAATCAGTGAG
>JBKOZX010000010.1:0-2050 GCA_046726115.1 Actinomycetota bacterium
GGCCAAGCAGGCGCTCGCCGAGGCGAGTGCGGGGCGGGACGTCGTGCTCGTGTGCTCGGGCGACCCGGGTGTGTACGCCATGGCCTCGATCACATTCGAGCTGGCCGCCGACGCACCCGGCGTCGAGATCGAAACCGTGCCCGGCGTGACCGCGGCCCTCGCGGCCGCGGCCGCGGTGGGTGCGCCGCTCGGCCACGACTTCGCGACGATCAGCCTCTCCGACCTCCTCACGCCGTGGGAGGCGATCGAGACGCGCCTACGCGCCGCCGCCGCTGCCGACTTTGCGGTCGCGCTGTACAACCCGCGGTCGCAACGCCGCTCGTGGCAGCTCGACGCCGCCCGCCGGATCCTGCTCGAGCACCGTTCGCCGGCGACACCCGTCGCCGTCGTCACCAATGCATCGCGCCCGGACGAGCGCGCCCACGTCACGACGCTCGCGGAGCTCGACCCCGCCAACACGGGCATGACGAGCTGCGTCCTCATCGGGTCGTCGACGACGCGCGTCACCGACGGACGAGTCGTCACGCCGCGGGGGTACCGGCCATGACCCTCGACACCTTGACCGTGGCCGTGACGGCAAGTTGCACCGCCTGCGGCGCATGCCTCCTGACCTGCCCCGAGCACGCCCTCGTCGCCGCGCCCGGTCGACCCGACGTCGTGACCGAGCGCTGCACCGGCTGCCTGGCGTGCGTCGAGATCTGCCCCCGCGACGCGATCGAGGAGGCGCAGGCGTGATCCACCCGATCGAAGCCGAGAGCTACCGAATCCTCGAGACCCGTGTCGGCCTTGCGCATCTCGCGCCCGGTGCGCGAGCTGTCGTCGAGCGCGTGATCCACGCCAGCGCCGACCCAGAGTTCGCGACGTCGATGGTCATCGACGACGCCGCAATCGACGCAGGCGTGCGCGCGCTGCAAGCCGGCGCGCCCGTCCTGTGCGACGTCGAGATGGTCCGCCACGGCATCAGCGGCGTCGCCGCCGAGTGCCACCTCGCCGACCACGCGTACGCGCTCGATGAAGCCGACCGTGCCGCGCCGACCCGCGCCGCTCTCGGGATGCGCGCCGCAGCTGCGGCGCACCCGACCGGCGCGATCGTCGTCGTCGGCTGCGCGCCGACCGCGCTCGTCGAAGTGGTGGAGCTCGCCGGCACCGGCGCGTTCGAGCCCGCCCTCGTGGTCGGGATGCCCGTCGGCTTCGTCGGGGCCGCCGAGTCGAAGGCGCGCCTCCGCGCGAGCGGGCTGCCCGCCATCAGCAACGTCGGCGAGAAGGGCGGGAGCGCGGTGGCCGCCGCCGCTGTCAACGTGCTCGTCCGCCTCGCCGCACACTCCTCGGAAGGAAACGCATCATGAGTGCAGGTCCCGCGCTGCTTCTCATCGGCCACGGCAGCAGGTCCACGGCCGGCGTCG
This sequence comes from Actinomycetota bacterium, assembly GCA_046726115.1. Lineage (GTDB taxonomy): Bacteria > Actinomycetota > Acidimicrobiia > IMCC26256 > JACDBD01 > JALZAA01. The sequence continues at coordinate 1,404 of JBKOZX010000010.1, forward strand.
AGGAGTACTGGCAGTTCGCCGACGTGCTCCGTCGCGCCGCCGGGGACGTCGACGTCGGCTGTGGGTTCATCGAGCTGGCCGAGCCCGATCTCGATACCGCCATCGACACGCTCGTGAGTCGCGACGTCACGTCCGTCGGCGCGGTGCCGCTGGTGCTGCTCGGCGCCGGGCACATGAAGAACGATGGCCCCGCCGCCCTCGAGCGAGGCCGGCGGCGGCATCCAGGCGTGCGGTTCGACTACGGCCGCTCGCTCGGCATCCACCCGCTCGTGCTCACCTGCGCCGAGGATCGCATCCGCGACGCCGTCGGCGACGACGATCCCGGCGAGCTCGCCGTGGTGCTCGTCGGGCGGGGCTCGAGCGATCCCGACGCCAACGCCGACCTCTACAAGGTCGGCCGCCTTCTCCAGGACTCGCGCGGCCTCGGGTTCGTCGAGCCGGCGTTCGTGTCGCTGGCGCCGCCGTCGGTGCCCGCGGCGCTCGAGCGCTGCCGCCGCCTCGGTGCGACGACCGTCGCAGTCGTCCCGTACTTCTTGTTCACCGGAATCCTCGTCGACCGCATCCACGCGCAAGCCGACGCGTGGGGCGCCGAGCATCCCGACGTCACGGTGCGGCACGGGAGCCACCTCGGTGCCGACCCTCGCATC
>JBKOZX010000011.1:0-5839 GCA_046726115.1 Actinomycetota bacterium
ACGCCGGCGTGTGAGTGGAACGAGCCGCCCTCGGCGAGCGTCACAAGGTGCCGGCGGCGCTTGGCGTCGACGAGCAGCACGCGGTCACCGACGACGAAGGGGCGAGGCACGGCGCTACCCGAGGTCGTCGACCGACGAACCGACGCGGTCGCGCAGCCGGCAGAAGGCGCACACCTCACCCGTGGTCGGCGAGCCGCACACCATGCACGCCTGCAGGCCTTCGCGCTCGACGTCGGCGTCATCGGTGAAGCGGTCGTGCGCGCGGTCGAGGAAACCGAACAGGAACGACGCCTTGGCGCCGGGCGAGCGCTCCTCGAGTGCGTCGAGCACCTCCTTGTAGCCGAGGTGTCGGTTCCCGGCGGCCATCGGGCACTCCTCGACCTGGTAGTCGATGCCGCGCAGCACGCAGTACGCCGCGGTCTCGCGCTCCCCCAGCCGGTACAGCGGCTTCACCTTGCGGGCGAATCCCGGCCTCGCCGGCAGCACCGGGTGCTGCCGTCCGAGGTAGCCGGCCTCCCATCGCAACACGTTGCCCAGCAACACCGCGGCCTCGTCGTCGAGGTTGTGACCCGTCGCCACGACGTCGTAGCCGTGCTCCACGGCGACCGCGTTGAACAGGTGTCGTTTCGACAAGCCGCACGCGCCACACGGCGCCCGGTGCGTCGCCGCCGCAGCACTCGGGATGTCGTAGCCGAAGTCGGCCGCGAGATCGACCTCGTGGAGCTTGAAGCCGCGATCGTGGGCGAACGCCTGTGCCGCGAGCCCGGACGCGTCCGAATACTCGCCGATCCCGAGTCCGAGGTACAGGCCGTCGGCGGCATACCCGAGCTCGACGAGAAGCTCCCAGAGAGCGAGCGAGTCCTTGCCACCGGATACCGCGACGATGATCCGCTCGCCGGGGTGGAGCATGTCGTGTTCCTTGATCGCCCGGCGGACCTGCTCGGAGCAGTGCCGGAGAAAGTGGTCACGGCAGAACGCGGCGTTGTGACGGCGAATGTCGATGACCGCCGGCTCGCGGCACACGCGGCACTTCACGCGGCGCCCCCCGAAGTCACCGGCCGGATCTCGATGACGTCGGCGTCGGCGAGACGCGCGTCGCGCGTCACCAGCGTGTCGCCCTGGATGACGAGCACCGATTCCGGGTTGAGCTCGAGCCGCTCCAACAGCGCCGACACCGTGAGCGGTCCCGGCATCTCGAGCTCGCGCCGCGGATTGCGCAGCACCACCTTCACGATCCGCAAGGGTACCGGGCAGTCTTCGCCCGGACGGCTACGGGTTCCTCGGGATGGTGCGGACCTGGAGGCGCTCGCCGGGCTTCAGTTCGGCCTTGTACACGGTCCGGCGCGGCTCGGACACCGCGCGCCGGGCGAGGGCGAGGAGCCCGGCGGTGATGCCGGTGAAGAGCCACCGGCGTGAGCCGTAGCGGATGCCGCGACGCAGTCCGGTACGCGCGATACGGATGAGAAGGTCGACGGTCATTACGCACGCACCACTTCGACGATCGTGCGACGCTTCTTGCCGCGTCGGCGGCCCAGCAGGTACGCAACGAGGACGATCACGATCGCGGCGACGATCCCCGCCGTCAGCCCGAGATTGCGCGTCGTCTCGGTCGGCGCCGTCGAGCCGCGGAGCTGGTCGAACTTCGCCTCGAGGTCCGCGCGCGTGATCGGGCGGTCGACGCCGGGGCGGGTCTCGGTGCGGCCGTCGCTCGTCATCGGAATTCCCTTCGGTTGCGCCGGACGCCGCGTGCCTTCCACGTGATCGCGCCGCCGGCGACGAGCACGACGAACATGATCGCGTACGGGGCCCACGACCAGTTGCCCGTGAACGTCGAGCCGGTCTCCTCCTGGAGCGCGCGCAGGCCTGACATCGCGAGGAGCAACGCACCCATGCCCAGCAGCAGCGCGCCGAGCAGGCCGAACGCGATGTACCGGCCGAGCTGCTGGAGCGGGACGACCGTCTCCTGCTTGAAGTAGGCGACGATGAGCTCCCACAGCTCGCGGACGAGCTCCGGGAGCGGAGGGGTACGGCTGCTCGCCGGGTTGGACGCCGAGTCGTCCACGGCTACTCCTTCGGGACCGGGGCGGGATTCTCGCCGCCGATGAGCATGTGCGCAACCATCATGCCGCTCGCTACCGCCCCGGAGCCGGCGCCGACGGCGCGGGTACGAGCTCGTCCGGCGGCGGGGCGTCGGGAAACTGTCCGATGATCTCGGCGACGCGACCACGCATGCCGACTCCAGTTCCCAGGGTGAAATCGCCGCTGGCGAGGTACGAGAACACGACAGCGCGACCGGTGTCGACGAGCCCCGCCAGTCCTGTCACGCCCTGGAGCGACCCGGTCTTCGCCCGCAGCTTGCCGGTCAGTGCCGAGCCGCGGAACTCGTCGGCGAGGGTGCCCGTCTGGCCTGCGACCGCGAGACCGTTCCAGAGCGCGTTGAACTCGGGACGCGCTCCGAAGCCGAGCGTGCTCATAAGTGTCTGGCACGACACGCGATTGCCGCGGTCGAGCCCCGACCCGTCGACGAGCGTGACCCCGTCGACCGGCACGCCGAGCGCGTGGACCTTGTCGACGACGCCCTTCGTGCCGGCTGCTGTCGTCCCCTGGTTCGCCACCTTCACGCCAACCTCCCGTGCGAACATCTCCAGCGCGAGGTTGTCGCTCGACTCGAGCGCGGCGGCCACGATGTCGTGGAGCGGCGCCGACTGGACCGACGCAACCGGCTTGGACCCCTCCGGCGCGGTCGATCGCCCGGGCGTGCCGACCGACACGCCGCGGGCGCGGAGTAGATCGCTGAGCTCCGTCGCCGCGAACACGGCCGGATCGTCCACGGCCGTGAGCTTCGGTTGGATCGCGCTCATGCCGTGGTTCACCGTCAACGCACCGATGGGACCGATCTCGGGGTCTGTTCGGTAGGTCGCCGGCCACGACGGCAGGTAGCGCACAGCCTCATACCGCGAGTCGTCGCCCTGGACGCCGCCCGGGATGTTGCGCACCCCGGCGGCGGCGATGGCATCCGCCAGCGTCGCCAGTGACGTCGTGGCCTTGCTCGGGCCGGTCGCCTGCTCCTCGGTGTTTCGCCGCGGGTTCGACTCGACCATGCCCGGGTAGTCGGGGGTGCTGAGCGACGGATCGCCGGCCCCGACGAGCCACAGCCGATCGACGGTCCCGTTCGCCGGGTCGGAGGGTGCGACGGCCTTCGTCTCGTACTTGAAGTCGGGCCCCAGCGCGCTCATCGCCGCGAGGGTGGTGAGGAGCTTCTCGGTCGATGCCGGCGCGAGCGTCAGGTTCGGGTTGTGCGAGGCGACATCGGCCGCGCCGGCGCGGACGACGACGCAGCTCTGGCCCCCACCGAGCTCGGCGTCGAGCCGTGATTGCAGGTGCTGCGCGCCGACCGCGTCGACGATCGGTTGGGGCAGCCGCCGCGGTGACCACAGCGGCGTTGCGAGACGCGGCTTCTGCGCGCCCGCCGCAGGCGCGTCGTCGCTGCGCAAGGCGAGGAACGCGCAGCCCACCGCCGCCGAGACGAGGACGAGCGCGATGATCCGGCGGGTCGCGGTCGTTCCGATCACAGACCTCTGCGCTGGCGATACCGCGCGTAGCGCCAGAGGTGCGCGAGTGCGGTCACCGCACGGTTCGACGACGCGTAACAGACGCGGCCGGTCGCACGCACCGTCCGGGGGCCCACGTTGTCGGGATCTGCAACCGCCAGCTCCGTGGCCGTGAGGATCGGCTTGCCCGTGGCATCGGAGATATCGGCCGCCGCGCGCGCGAAGCGCTCGTCTTGCCGCTCGTGATAGGCGACGATTCGCTCGAGCCCGTGCTCCGGGTAATAGGGCCCGGTCCGCAGCAGTCGCGCCTGGTTCGACTGGATGCCGAGGCCCAGGTAGACGACCGCGTCGACCGCGTCGTGGGATGCGATGAGCTCCATGACCTCGGGAATGGTGTCACGCGTCTCGGCGCCCGCGAGGTCAACCGGGTTGTTGCGACTCCAGCGGGGCGGGAGCTTGTTGTCGATCGCCGACCGGAGATCGTCGGGCAGCGGGAGCAGCTCGAGCCCGGCCCGGGTGACGGCGTCGGCGGTCACGACCCCCCAGCCGCCGGCGGTGGTGAGCACCGCGACCCGAGGACCGCGCGGCAGCGGCTGCGTCGCGAAGGTCGCGGCCGCCTCGAACGCCTCTTCGACGGTCTCGGGGCGGGTCGCCCCGGCTTGGCGGCACATCCCCTCGAAGATGCGCTCGTCGGATGCGAGCGCACCCGTGTGGGATGCCGCCGCACGCTGACCTCCTGCGGTCAGGCCGCCCTTCAGAAGGACGAGCGGCTTGCGCCGACCGACATCCCGGATTCGCTCGAAGAAGGCGCGCCCGTTGGAGACGCCCTCGACGTACGCCAGCGCCACCGCGGTCTCGTCATCGCCCGCGTAGTACTCGAGGAAGTCCGGTACGGTGACCGCGGCGGCGTTCCCTGCCGACACCGCGCGGCTCACACCGATGCCCGTCTGGACGGCGTAGTTCTGGAACGACGACACGAAGTTGCCGGACTGGCTCACGATGCCGATCCGCCCGCGCGGCGGGTACGGCGCGACGATCTGCGCGCACAGCGACGCCGGCGTCGAGACGACGCCTTGCCCGTTCGGACCGACCAGCAGCATGCCGAGGTCGCGTGCAAGCGCCACGAGCTCCCGCTCCGCGGCACGCCCCGCTTCGCCTGCCTCGCCGTATCCCGCCGACGTCACGAAGGCCGCTTGCACACCTTTCGCCGCGCACGCCTTTAGCAGGTCGAGGTTGGCGGGCGCGGGCGTGCACACGAACACGAGATCGGCGGCGCCCTCCGGCACCTCGTCGATCGAGGTGAGCGCGCGCCGGCCGAGGATCTCGCCCCCCTCGAGGTTCGTGGCGAAGACATCACCCGGGTAGTCGTGCCGGAGGATGTTGTGGAGCGCGACGAACCCGAACTTGCCTGGATGGCTCGACGCGCCCGCGACCACGACGCCACGGGGCTCGAACAACGCGCGCCACTGCTCCGGCGTGGGAGGCGTCACGCCTGCACCTCGACCAGCGCGTCGACGGCCACGGGCTCGCCGTCCACCACGACGAGGGGGTTCACGTCGGCCGACACGACATCGGTGTTGGCCTCCACCAGGCGCGACAACGCGAGGAGCACCTCGGTGACCGCTGCCCGGTCGACCGGCCGCTCGCCGCGGAATGGTCCGAGCAGCGCCTGGGTCGCGAGCTCTTCGAGCATCTCCTCGGCGTCTACCGGCTCGAGGGGCGCCAGCCGGAAGGCCACGTCGGCGAGGGTCTCCGCGAGCACCCCGCCGACGCCCACCATCACGCACGGCCCGAACTGGCTGTCGCGCTGTACGCCCGCGATCAGCTCGCGGCTCCCCCGCACCATCGGCGCAACGAGGACTCCCACCTCCCCGTCGCCGCCGTCACCCGGTTGCGCGGCGGCGAGCAACGCCGCGGCCGCCTCGCGCACCTCCTCGTCACTGCGGAGCCCGAGGCGCACCAGGCCGCGTTCGGTCTTGTGTGCGACGCCGGGCCCGCACAGCTTCACGACGACCGCTCCCCCCTCGGCCGCGAGCTCGCGCGCGGCAGCGGCCGCGTCGTCGGGCGTGTCGACGAGTCGCTCGTCGAGGATCGGGACGCCGACCGACGCCAGGAGGCGCTTCGAGTCGTACTCCGACAGCGTGCGCGCGACGGCTCGGGTCACACCGCGGTGGCGCGGTCTCGCCAGAACTCGTCACGCAGGACGCGCTTCAGCAGCTTCCCGGCGTCCGTCCGGGGCAACTCGTCGCGGACCTCGTACCGGCGCGGTCGCTTGTAGCGCGCGACGC
>JBKOZX010000012.1:0-1951 GCA_046726115.1 Actinomycetota bacterium
CTCGAAGAAATGACGCGCCGTCGCCGTCTCGGTGGCGGCGTGCACGACCGCGGTCGGCGCGCCCGCCGCCCGCGCCGCCGTCGCCAGCACCTCGCGGTCGACCTGTGAGCGGTGGAAGTGGGTCATCATCACGCCCGCCGCGAGCTTGGTGATCTTCCCGGCCATGCCGACGAAGATCACGCGCTCGACGCCGGCCGCCACGGCGCGGCGCAACGCGATGCCCGTGAAGTCGCCGACCTCGACGCAGCACACGTCGTCGAGATCCGGGTGCAGGCGCATCGCGGCCCGCTCCGAGCGACTACCGGTCGCGAGCAGCACGCTGCGTTCGCCCTGCGCGGCGGCGACATCGATCTGCTGCACGACCGAAGCCCGGTACGCGGCGGTGGAGAACGGTCGCACGATCCCCGTTGTGCCCAGGATCGAGATGCCGCCCACGATGCCGAGGCGTGCGTTCGTCGTCTTCTCCGCCATCGACTCGCCATCCGGCACCGTGAAGGTCACGACGAGCGGTCGGTCGGTCACGTCGTCGAGGGCGGCGAGGATCATGCGCCGCGGCACCGGGTTGATCGCGGGCGCGCCGACCGCAAGCCCGAGACCGGGCTTCGTGATCGTGCCGACGCCCGGCCCGGCGCAGAGCTCGGTCGCCTCCGCCCCGGCGCCGGCCCACATCGTCTCGGCCGTCACGCGGGCGCCGTCGGTGCAGTCGGGGTCGTCGCCGGCGTCCTTCACCACCACACAGCGGTGCGCGGCTTCGATCTCGACGGGGAACCACACCCGACGCCCCGACGGCAGGGCGACGTCGATGTCGGTCGGCGCCGTCCCGCTCTCCAGACCAACGGCGGCGGCCTTGGCCGCGGCGCTCGCGCACGTGCCGGTCGTCCAGCCTGCGCGCAGTCCCTTCGTGCGCGCTGCGACCTCGGGCGCGAGGTCGGGCTCGCGGGTCGCGGCCGCCTGGCTCACGCCGGCCGCCCCACCGTCGACTCCGGCCGCGACCGCCGGCGGAACATGTGCGCGAACTGCGGCGCGTAGAGATGCGACCGGGCCGCGGCGCCGCGCAACGCCGGCCCGACCAGCACGAGCGCCGTGCGGGTTGCCCCGATCGCGTCGAGGTCGGCCGCGAGCTGCCCGAGGGTCGTCGTGACGACCCGCTCGTCGGGCCAGGACGCGCGCACGACCACGGCGGCGGGCGTGTCGGCCGTGTACCCGCTTCCGTCGGCGAGCAACTCCCGTTGCAGCTCGGCGGGGCGGGCGGCGGACAGGAACACGGCCATCGTCGTGCCGTGCTCGGCGAAGGCGGCAACCGCCTCCCCCGGTGGCATCGACCCCGCCGTGCGCCCGCCGAGGCGGGTGAGCACGACGCTCTGGGCGACCGTCGGAATCGTGAGCTCCCGTCCCAGCGTCGCGGCGGCGGCGCCGAGCGAGCTGACCCCGGGCACGATCTCGAAGTCGCGCTCGTGGGCGACGCACCAGTCGACCTGCTCCTGGATGGCGCCGTAGATCACCGGGTCGCCGGAGTGGAGACGCACGATGCGGCTGTCGGGACGCGCGGCGTAGACGCCGACGACGTCCTCGAGGGTCATGCCGGCCGAATCATGGATCTCGGCGTCAGGACGCGCGTGGTCGAGGAGCGCTTCGGGCACGAGCGACGACGCCCACACCACGACGTCGGCGGTGCCCAGGCGGTCCCGTCCCCGCAGCGTGATGAGGTCGGGCGCGCCCGGGCCGGCGCCGACGAATGAGATCACGACCGGCCCGCAGGGGGGACGAGCACCGTGGCCAGGTAGCTGGCGGGCGCGTCGGCGAGCTCGTCGAGCGGGCCGGCGCGCTCGCCGGGCAGCCCGAGCAGCTCGCCGGCCACGGCGCCGTCGAGCCGGCCCGCATCTGCGAGGCGCTTGGCGATGGCTGGGAGGTGCCGCCCGCCTTTGTACACGGCGACGGCGCGGAACCGGTC
>JBKOZX010000013.1:0-2239 GCA_046726115.1 Actinomycetota bacterium
GTCTCAAGCAGGGCTGGGCGTTCGCGTGGCACAGCCTCCTCGCCGGCGAGCTCATCGTGAACATCGGGGGAAAGTTCTCGCTCGGGCAGCAGCTCGACGCCAACCGTCAGCTCTCGGACTCGGCCGGCGTCATCGCCGTGATGATCGTGATCCTGATCATCGGGATCCTGGTCGACGCGCTCCTGTTCGGCACGGCCGAGCGCAGGATCCGCCAGCGCTACGGCCTGGTTGACACCGCGACCACGTGAGCGCCGATGCGTGCCTCGACCGGAATAGTTCCGGTTCAGGTACGCATCATGCGGCGGCAGCGAGGCGATTCTTGGCGTCGCGGATCTCGGGGGCCTCGATCGGCAGCACGTTGAGGAATCGCGTGAGCCCGAACATGGCGGCCCGGACCGACAGCGACGCCGGCTCGAACCACGGCAGGCCGTACATCCGGCGCGCGAACCGCGGCAGCGACGCCACGGCGGCGCTCGCCGGCAGCACCCACAGCGGACGCAGCGGAAACGGCAGCGGCGGCGCCATGATCAGCCGCATGCTCTCGCGGGCGCCCGGGGTGAGCTGGAGCCCGTCGACGCCCCGCAGGTACTCGCGCAACTCCCCCAGCGAACGTGGCGCCATCGCGGACGGCAGCCCGAGGAGCTCGGAGACGCGCACCATCTCGTCGACGTACCGGTCGGCGTCCTCGTCGGCGAGCCGGCCCGCGTAGCTGCGGTACGAGAACACCGCGGAATGCACCTCGACCGCGTGGATCCAGAGCAGCAGGTCGGGGTCGTGGGCGGAGTAGGCGCGGCCGGTGACGGCGTCGACGCCGTGCACGCGGTCGTGGATCCGGCGAACCGCCGCGCACGCCGCCTCGGCCGTGCGGGTGTCGCCGTACGTCGTGTGGAGCACGAAGCGGATGGTGCGGTTCAGGCGGCCCCACGGGTCGACCTTGTAGTCGCTGTGCTGGACGACTCCGGCCATCGCGCGCGGCTCGAGCGCCTGGACGAGCAGGGCGCGCATCGCGCCCACCAGCATCGACGGGTCCGCGTGCAGCCGCCACGCCACGCTGTCTGGACCGAACAGCCCCTCGTCCATCAGTCGCGCGCGGTCTCCTCGATCGTGACCGACTCCATCACGTCGCCGACCTGCGTTTCCTGGGCGACATCGATGCCGTCGACCACGTAGCCGAAGAGGTTGTAGCTCTTCGCGAGCTTGCTCGTGCAGTCGTCGATGCAGACGAAGAACTGCGAGCCGTTGGAGTCCGGCCCCGCGTTCGCCATCGCCACCGCGCCGAGCGTGTACTCGCCGCGCACGGGCTCGTCCTCGAACCGGTAGCCGGGGCCACCCCGACCCGACCCCTCGGGGTCGCCACCCTGGATGACAAACTCGGGCACGACCCGGTGGAACGTGAGCCCGTCGTAGTAACCCTGGCGGGCGAGGGCCACGAAGTTGTTGACGCTCTTCGGCGCAATCTGCGGGTCCAGCTCCATCACGACGGTGCCCCGGTTGGTGTGGATCGTCGCCCGGTAGATCGCGTCGTTGTCGATCTCGTGCGCAGGGGGTTCGGCCACCGAAGCTCCTCGTCCAGGTTGCTCAGGGTGAGGTCGTGGGTGGAACGCTACCCGAGCCCGCGGGCTGCTCTACCGCCATGGCGAGCGCGTTGCGCGCCTGCGTCGCGAACTGGCCGTCCGGCGCGAGCACGAGATACCGCTGGAACTCGCCGATGGCCCCGTCCGCGTCGCCGAAGCCGTCGGCAAGGAGCACCCCGCGGTAGTAGTGCGCGTCGGCCTGGTTCGGATCGGCTTGCACGGCGCGGTCGAGGAGGGTGCGCGCGGTCGTGACGAGCTGCTGACGCGCTTCGGCGCTCGGCAACTGCCCGGCGACGATGTAGCGCAGCCGGCCCGCATTCGCCAGCGCGTCGGCGTTGTCGGGCGCGACCTCGACTGCTTTGTCGTACTGCTTGAGCGACTCGACGGTGTCGCCCGATTCCTCGAGGAACCGGGCCAGCGCGAGGCGCGGTTGCGGGTCGTTCGGGCTCTTGTCCGCGGCCGCTTCCAGCCGCGCCCGCCGCTCACCCGCGCTCGGCGCCGATGACTGCGGTGCGTTGCCGGACGACGTCTGCCCCGGGAGGCGGGCACCGAGCGCGGCGGCCAGCGACACGGCCGCCAGGACCGCGAACGCGACGATGCCCGCGATCACCAGGCCCCGCCGTCGCCACGGCACCGGCGGGGGGGTGGGCCGGGCGTCGACACCG
>JBKOZX010000014.1:0-5165 GCA_046726115.1 Actinomycetota bacterium
GCACGTCTGGCTGCCTGACGCCATGGAGGGCCCGACGCCGGTGTCGGCTCTCATCCACGCCGCGACGATGGTGACCGCCGGTGTGTTCCTCGTTGCCCGCGCGCACCCGTTCTTCGAGGCGAGTGGAGGCGCCGCGAGCACGACCGTGAGCGCGGAGCCACCGCTCGCTTCGAAGAACGGATGGGCGCGGGCGACGAGGAACACTCCCGCCGTCACCATCGTGGCCGCGTGGATGAGCGCCGACACCGGCGTCGGGCCCTCCATGGCGTCCGGCAGCCAGACGTGCAACGGGAACTGCGCGCTTTTGCCGACGGCGCCGAGGAAGAGCAGGAGCGCGATTGCGGTAGCAGTCCCGGCGGCCAGCGTGCCGGCGCCCGAGCTCATCGCGCTGTAGTCGAGTGAGCCCAGCTCGGCGAAGATCAGGAACATCGCGACCATGAACCCGAGGTCGCCGACGCGCGTCGTGACGAACGCCTTCTTCCCGGCCACCGCGGCCGAGTTGCGCTGGAACCAGAACGACACGAGCAGGTACGAGCACAGGCCGACGCCCTCCCAGCCGAGGAACGTCACGAGGAAGCTCGACCCGAGCACCAGCACGAGCATCGACGCGCAGAACAGGTTCATGAACGCGAAGAAGCGTCCGTAGTTCTCGTCGCCGTGCATGTATCCGAGCGAGTAGACGTGGATCAGCGTCCCGACGCCGGTGACGAACAGGATGAACGTGATCGAAAGCGGGTCGGCGAGGAACCCCATCTTCACCTGGAGTCCTCCCGTCGGGAACCACGTGAAGAGGTTGACGGTGTGGGTGCGCGCAGTGATGTCGCGCAGAGCGACCAGCATCGCCAGCGACCATGCGAACGACAGCGCCATGAGGCCGGTCGCGAGCCAGCCCGCCTTCGGCTCGCGCAGGCGTCTCCCGAACAGCAGCAGGATCGCCGAGCCCAGCAGCGGCAGGGCAGGGACGATCCAGACCAGGTCGAGGAGGTCGCGATCCGTCACGTGGTCAACCCCTCAGCAGCCGCACGTCGTCGGCGGTCGCCCCCCGCCGGCGCCGGAAGATGGCCACGATGATGGCGAGGCCGACCGCGACCTCGGCGGCCGCCACGACGAGCGTGAAGAACACGATGACCTGCCCGCCGATGTCGTCGAGTGCGCGCGAGAACGTCACGAAGGTGAGGTTGGCGGCGTTGAGCATGAGTTCGACGCACATGAACATGACCAGCACGTTGCGGCGCAGCAGCAGCCCGACGGCGCCGATCGTGAACAGCAAGGCGCCGACCACGAGGTAGTAGTTCGGGGTGATGTCGAGGGCGGCGAGGTTCACGGCGTGGCCACCTCTTCCTCGCCCTCCTCGGCCTCCTCGGCCGATTCGCTCAGCTCGGCCTCGGTGATCGCGCGCTCGATCTCCTGCTCGTGCTCGTCGAGCTCGGCCCGCTGCCCGCTGCGGCGTGCCAGCACGACCGACCCCACCACCGCGATCACGAGCAGGACGGCCGTGAGCTCGAACGCCCACAGGAAGTCGGTGAACAGCGTGCGGGCGACGCGCTGGATGTTGCCGAGGTCCGTCCCGTTGATCGGCTTCCGGGTCGAGCCCCGAACCGACGGCGCGCCGGTCGCCCACGTGCGCCCGGCGAGCACGAAGATCTCGGCCAGGAGGATCGCGCCCAGGGCGACCGCGGCGGGCCGCTGGTACGGGATCGGATCCTCGAGCGACTCCTCCCGGTCGACGCCGAGCAGCATGATCACGAAGAGGAACAGGACGACGATCGCGCCGGCGTAGACGATGATCTGCACCGCCGCGACCAGCTGCGCTTCCTGGAGCAGGAAGAAGATCGCCACCGCGACGAGCGTCACGACCAGCAGCAGCGCGCAATGGACCGGGTTGCGCGCCAGCACCACACCCAACGCGCCTCCGAGCGCGAGCGCGGCGGCGACGAAGAAGACGACCGCCTCGACGGTCACGCGCTCTGGCCCTTCTCGGGCGGCCGGACGCCGTAGCCGAGCTCCGCCGACCACGCGACCCGCCCCTCGTACTCGGCGTCACCCGATGGTGACGTCGCGCGCATCCACGCGCTCGTGTGGTCGTCCTCGTCGCCGTCCCACAGCTCCCACGGCATGCGACGGGCGCGGCCGTCGTCGTCGACGAGGAGCTCGTCCTTGGTGTAGATCGCGTCGTCGCGGCTCGTGAACGAGAACTCGAACTGCTTGGTCTCGGTGATGGCCTCGGTCGGGCACGCCTCGACACACAGGTCGCAGTGGATACATCGGAGGTAGTTGATCTCGTACACGAACCCGTACCGCTCGCCGGGCGCGACGGGCGCGTCGGGAGGGTTGTCGGCGCCGCGCACGTAGATGCAGCGCGCCGGGCAGACGCCGGCGCACAGCTCGCACCCGATGCACTTCTCCATGCCGTCCTCGTACCGGTTGAGGACGTGCCGTCCGTGGAGGCGCTCCGGCTTGGGTCGCTTCTCCTTCGGGTAGAAGGTCGTGAGCTTGGGCCGGAACACCTGACGGATGGGGATCGCGAAGCCGCGCAGCAGGTCGAGCACGCCCATCAGCGGATCTGCTCCTGCTCGCGCAGCTCACCCGGTTTCGCCATCGACGCGTAGAGCACGAGGTACACGAGCACGGCGCCGACGGCAGACGCGGGCACCACGATCCAGAGGTTCCAACCCTCCTGGCGCCCGATCACCACGACTGCGGAGACCATCAGCCAGAGGAACGCGACCTCGATCATGTACTTCCAGCCGAGGTCCATCAGCTGGTCGTAGCGCAGCCGCGGGAGCGTGGCTCTGATCCACACCGTGCCGTACAGCAGCACGAGCAGCTTGAGCATGAACCAGAAGACCGGCATCACCCAGACGTTGATCGTGCTCGTCGCGTCGAGGAACCCGAGCTTGGGACCGGACGGGCCGCCGAGGAACAGCGTGACCGCGATCGCGCTCATCGTGATCACGTTCATGAACTCGGCGAGGAAGAAGATCGCGAAGCGGATGCCCGTGTACTCGGTGTGGAACCCGCCGACCAGCTCCTGCTCCGCCTCGACGAGATCGAACGGTGGGTGGTTGGTCTCTGCGATCGCGGCGATGAGGAAGATGACGAACGCGACGATCGCCGGGCGGATGTACCACTGGCCGAGGCCGTGCAGGAAGCTACCGGTCCAGGCCTGCCCGGCCACGATCCCCCGCGTCGACAGCGTGCCCGACTGGATCAGCACGCCGACGACGGCGAGACCGAACGCGGCCTCGTAGCTGAGGAGTTGCGCCGACGCCCTGACCGAGCCGAGCAGCGGGTACTTCGAACCCGACGACCAGCCGGCGAGCATGACGCCGTACAGGCCCAGGCCCGACATCGCGAGCAGCCACAGCACGCCGACCGGGAGCTCGGCCAGCTGCAGGAACGTGACGTGCCCGGCGATGCTGACCGCGCCGCCGATGGGCACGATGCTGAACGCGAGGAACGCGGGAAGGATCGACAGGTACGGCGCGACGAGGAAGACCGGCTTGTCGGCGGTCCTCGGGATCGACTGCTCCTTGAAGAAGAGCTTGATGCCGTCGGCGAGCGTCTGGAGGATCCCAAACGGCCCCGCGTTCGAGGGCCCGATCCGGTTCTGCATGTCGGCGATGACCTTGCGCAGGAACCAGATGTAGAAGAGGACCGCGATCAGTAGCAGCGCGAACGTCGCGATCGTCTTGCCGATCACGATCAGCACGACGGTCAGGTCGATGTCGCCCCGCAGTAGCGGATCGATGAACGTCACGACGCCTGCTTCACCGTCACGACCCGGATATCGGTCACGGCCGCAGTGGAGTCGATCAGGTCGCCAGCGCCCGGGCCGGGCTGGTTGAAGGCAAGGAACGCGACGCCGCGAGGGATTCCCGGGGCGGCGCGCACCGGCAGCGTCACCGTGCCCCGTCTGCTCGTGGCCTGCACCTCGTCGCCGTCGGCGATGCCGATGCGGTCGCGATCGCTTGCGTGGACGAGCAGCGTCGACCCCGGCGCGAGCGGCGCCAGCGATGGCGACGCCGCGCTCACCCGTCCCGCGTCGTAGAGCTTGCGGCCCGACACGAGCCGGAGAGCGTAGGCGTCGCGCGCCTCGGCCGGCGCCCGTCCGGTCCGCTGGTCCCACTGGTGCAGCGACGGGCCGGCGGCCATGGCATCGCGCGCCGCGGCGCCGATGGCGTCCGCCTCCTCGCGCGACCCCTCGGGCCCCTCGACCTCGGTGAGCCCGGGCTTGACGGTCGTCGTCGACCCGGTACCCGTCGCCTCGACCACGCCCGTCCCGACGTGCGAGGTGGCCGCCTCCTCCGACGCGATCGTCCCGGGCCGGATCGGCTCCCACGACACGTCGGTGATCGGGCGGGCGGCGGCGTCGAGCACGAGCTTCCGGTGATGGTCGCCGAGCGGCAGGACGACGCCGTCACGGGCGCGCTTGAGCAGGCGGGCGTCGACACCCGTGAACGCGGGTGCGAGGCGCGCGATCTCGTCCTCCACCTCGAGGACGGTCTCGAGGTCAAAGTCGGTCCCGAAGCGGAGCGCCAGCTCGGCGGCGACGCGCCAGTCGGACATGACCGTGCCCTCGGGCGAGATCTGCTGCGCGACCCGCTGGACGCGACCCTCGAGGTTGGACGCGGTGCCGGCCTTCTCCGCCCATACCGTGACGGGCAGGAACACGTTGACGCGGCTGGTGCTCTCGGTCAGGAACGCGTCGAGCGCGATCACGAAGTCGACGTTGGCGAGGGCGTCCCGGGCCAGTCGGCGGTCCGGGAAGTCGGCGACGGGATCGGCGTCGAGCAGCACGAGCCCATGCAGCTGCCCGTCCGCGGCCGCTTGGAGGATCCCCGACGCGTCGAGGCCCCGCCGCTCGGGGACGGAACCCCACGCGTCGGTGAAGTGCTGGTGGCCGGCGTCGAGGGTCACCCGCCCGGGCAGGAACCCGGGCGCGAGCCCGAGGTCGAGCGCGCCGTGCACGTTCGAACGCCGGAGCGCGGACAAGAAGCGGGTCCCAGGCCGCGGCGCGAGCAGCGCGGCGGCGCGCACGACCGAGTCGGGTGCCTCGGCGACGGACGGGCGCCCGAGGATCACGACGACGTCGCCCTCGCGCCCCTCAAGGAGCGAGCCGGCACGGTCGACGGCGTCGTCGCCGGTGCGGTCGCCCTCGAGGG
>JBKOZX010000015.1:0-1264 GCA_046726115.1 Actinomycetota bacterium
GGTGCGCGACGGCAAGGGTGGCAACGCGCTCCCGCCGGGCGGGCCGCCCTTCCGAACCGACGATCGCGACGCGCTCGTACGCAATTGGGCGAATGCCGCCCGCGCGCTCGATCTCGGGCCCGAGCTCAGGCGTCGGGGCACGGCCGTGGTGCGCGACGGCAGTTCCGATTACCCGATCGGCGACGAGATCCCCGACCGGCCTGCGGTCCTCCTCGTCGAGGGCGCGGCGCCCGACGTCCTCGGACGGCCACGGGTGGCGATCGTCGGAACCCGCTCGGCGTCGGTGCACGGCCTGGCGGACGCGCGGGACCTCGGCGCGTTCCTCGCCCGGTGTGGGATCACGGTGGTCAGCGGCCTCGCGATCGGGATCGACGGCGCCGCCCACGTGGGCGCGCTCGACGCCGGGGGTGGAGTCGTCGGTGTGGTCGCGACCGGTCTCGACGTCGTGTACCCGCGTCGCCACGTCGTGTTGTTCGAACGCGTGCGCGGCGCAGGTGTGCTCCTGAGCGAAGCGGGATTCGGCGCCCGTGCAAACCGCTTTCGGTTCCCGGTCCGCAACCGCATCATCGCCGCGCTCGCCGACGTGGTTGTGGTCGTGGAGGCGACCCGGCGAGGCGGTGCCCGCATCACCGCCGACTACGGACTCGAGTACGGACGGCCGGTCCTCGTCGTCCCCGGGTCCCGCCGCAACCCGTCGGCCGAAGGGTGCAACGCGCTGCTCGCCGACGGCGCGCAACCGCTGCTCGATCCCGACGACGTGCTCGTCGCGCTCGGCCTGACGCCGGGCTCGCGGCGTGGCTGGGGCGCGCCGCCGCCGCGACCGGTCCCTCGAGGCGACGGCGCGCGCGTCCTCGAGGCGTGCGGTGGTGAAGCGGCCAGCGTCGACCAGCTGGTGAGCCGCACCGCGCTCACGCCCGAAGCGGTGACGATGGCGTTGCGTGATCTCGAACGGCAGGGCTGGGTGGAGCACCGGCGAGGCTGGTGGTGGCCCCGATGAGGCGGCGGCTACTCCCCCGTGAACTTCGGCTCGCGCTTCTGGAAGAACGCGACCATCGCCTCGGCGGTGTCCTTCGACGCGAAGTTCATCGCCTGCGCCGTGTCCTCGAACTCGAGGGCCTCGGCCATCGACACCGAGAGCGACTGGTTGAGCAGCCGCTTCGAGATCGCCAGCTGGACGGACGGCAAGGCCGCGAGCCGGACCGCCATGTCGCCGACGATCTTGGAGAGTTCGTCGGCGGGCACGACCCGATTCACGATGCCGATG
>JBKOZX010000016.1:0-2945 GCA_046726115.1 Actinomycetota bacterium
GAACGCCATCAGGGGGTGGTTCTGGAGCAGCGGGTTCGGCCCCCGGCCGTCGGCCGGCGCCGTCGCCGTCGCCAGGGTCTTGAACGGGTTCGCGGGCCCGAGCGTCAGCACGAAGAAGAAGAGCGCCACGACAAGCCCGACGAGCAGGGCCCACGCGACGAGTGGATCGGAGGCGCGGTCGCGGAACTTGTGCGCCGTGAACGCGAGGTACCCGCCCAGCACGAGTGTCCACAGCAGGATCGAGCCCTCGAGCGCGGCCCACAGCCCCGTGATCGTGAACAGGAGCGGCGTCGCGCGGGCGTTGTTGTCGGCGACGTACTGGAGCGAAAAGTCGTGCGTGATCAGCGCCCACTCCATCACTCCCGCCGCGAGCACCGCCGCCACGAGCACGACGAACGCGTAGCGGCGCCCGATGCGGAGGAGCCGGTCGTCGTGGCGGGCGAGCCCGACGGCGAGCGTGCCGACGCCCAACACCGCGCCGCTGGCGCCGAGCGCCAGCGCGAGCACCCCGAACGTCGACTTCACGTGCTCGCCTTCGTGGTCGTGACCTTCGGCGGGTTGTACTCGCTGCCGTGCTTGATCAGGATGCGGTCGGAGTCGAACGCCGCGCCCTTGCTCCAGTGGCCTTCGCACACGACCGGCGCGCCCTCCTTGAACAACTCGGGCGGGTCACCGTCGTGGGCGATCGGGACCGTCGTCTTGCCGTCGGTGATCTCGAATCGCACACCGGTGCGCGTCTCGGCGACGGTACCGGGCACGACCGCGCCCGCGATGCGGAGCCGGTCGCCTTGCTCGCTCGAGCGGTGCGCGACCGCCTCCGAGGCCGTCCGGAAGAACACGACGTTCTGGGAGAGCGCGACAGCGAGCACGATGATCGCGATGATCGCGAGACCGCAGATCGACGCGGCGATGATCGCGCGCCGCCTCGTGCGGGATCGCGCCGGCGTCGCACGCGGGGGCTGCGGCGGAGGCGCGGTGTCCGTGGCGGTCACGGCCGGGGGCTCTCGCCCGGCGCGACGCTGCGCCGGGCCCGACGCGTGCGGCGCACGATCGACGCCCAGTACGCGGCGAGGACGGCGGCGGTGAGCACCCAACCGGTGACGACGAAGCCGGCGTCGGTCATCGCTGCCTCATCGGGGCGTTCCCGAGTCGACGAGCTCACCCGGCTCGCCCGGTGCGCCGGACGCGACGCGCTCGGCGATCGCTTGCTCGAGCTCGCGCTCCTCGCGGCCTTCCTCGAGTGCCTCGAGCCGGTAGCGGCGGTCGAGGAGGTACACGTACACGAGCGTGAACGCGAGCACGCCCCAGAACAGCGTGAACGCCATCGTCCCGTGGATCTGCGCTTTGAGCTCGTCGTTGAAGACCGTCCCCTCCTGGTGGAGCGTGCGCCACCAGTCGACGGAGAAGTGGACGACGGGCACGTCGACGAACGCGACGAGCGCCGCGATCGCGCACCGCGTCGCGCGGCCGGGACCCGGGATGCGCCGCAGGGCCAGGTAGCCCACGTACAGGAAGAAGAGGACAGCGGTCGTGACGAGCCGGGCGTCCCACGCCCACCAGACGCCCCACACGGGCCGCCCCCACAACGAGCCGAGCACGAGGGTCAACGCGGTGAACACCACGCCGATCTCCGCCGACGCGCCGGCGATCCGGTCCCACACGGCGGAGCGGGTACGCGGCCACAGGTACAGCGCCGAGCCGAGGGCGGTGACGCCGAACGCGAGGTACGCAAGCCATGCCGCCGGGACGTGCACGTACATCAGGCGTTGCGCGTCGCGTTGCACAGCGTCGGGCGGCGCGACCCAGAGGCCGAGCACGGCCAGGACGGCGAGCGACGCGAGCGCCGACCACCCGAGCACGGCGACGAGCCGCCGGTTGAGCAGACCCGGCTCGTTCATGCTTCCTCCAGGAGCGGGCCGAAGGCCAGCATCCCGATCGACGTGTACAAGATGGCGAACAAGGCGAGCAGCGCGACCCACGGCCACCCGTCGGAGGCCGTGCCGCCGAGCCCCGCCTCCCAGGCCCGGGTCGCCCCCAACATCACCGGTGCCACCACCGGCAACAGCAACAGCGGCACCAGCGTCTCGCGCACGCGGAGACCCACGGCCAGGACGCCGTAGAGGGTACCGGTGGCGGCAATCCCGGCGGTCGCGGCCACCGCCGCCGCGACGAGGAGCCCGAGGGACTGCAGCTCCACGTCGTAGAGGAGCGCGACGCCGGCGCCGAGCGCGACCTCGAGCACGGCAAGCTGCGCCGCGATCGCGCCCGCCTTGCCGAGGAACAGCGCGCTGCCGTCGAGGCCGGAGAGCCGTAACCCGTCGCGTGCGCCGTTCTCGTTCTCGATCGCGAACGAACGCGATACCGCCAACAGCGCCGCCAACAGGACCGCCACCCAGAACAGTCCCGGGGCGACGCGCGGCAGCACGCCGCGGCTCGGGTCGAGCGCGAACGCGAAGAGCAGCACGACGATCAACCCGAACGGCAGCACCTGGTACAGCGTCACCCTCGACCGGGCCTCGATGCGAAGGTCCTTGCCCGCGACCAGCGCCGCCTCCCGCCAGATGTTCACGCAGGTACCGCCTGCGATGCGCGCTCGACGATCCCGTCGCGCGCCACGCCGCCCGCCAGGACGACCTCGCGGCCGGCGAGGGCGCGTGTCCGATCGAGCTCGTGCGACGCGATGAGCACCGTCCGGCCCTCGTCCGCCGAAGCGGCGACGACCCCGTCCAGCACCGCGCGGCCTTCGGCATCGAGTCCGGCGTGCGGCTCGTCCAGCAAGAGGAGCTGGGGCGCGCGTGCAAGCACCACCGCGAGAGCGAGCCGGCGCCGCTGGCCGGCCGAGAGCCGCCCGTGCGCGACGGCGGCCTGCGCCGACAGGCCGACGCGCTCCAGGGCCGCATCGGACGCTGTCTCTTATACACATCTCCGAGCCCACGAGACTCGAC
>JBKOZX010000017.1:0-5305 GCA_046726115.1 Actinomycetota bacterium
GTCGTGGACCGGGTGCCGCCTCCGAAGGGCGATCCTGACGCGCCGCTCCAGGGGCTGATCTTCGACTCGCACTACGACCCGTACCGCGGCGTGGTGAGCGCCGTACGCGTCTTCAACGGGACGCTCGTCTCGGGCGCGCGCTTGAAGTACCTCCAAGCCGACGCCGTCCGCGACGCCGAGGAGATCGGCTTCCGTGCTCCTGTTCCGACGCCGGTCGCGAGCCTCGGGCCGGGCGAGGTCGGGTACCTCATCGCGGGCATCAAGGACGTCGGCCAGGCGCGCGTCGGCGAGACCGTGACCACGGCGTCGCGTCCGGGCCTGCCCCTCGCGGGGTACCGCGACCCGAAGCCGATGGTGTTCTGCGGGCTGTACCCGGTCGACGGCGACGAGTACGCAGACCTGCGCGAGGCGCTGGAGAAGCTGCGCCTCAACGACTCGTCCTTCACGTACGAGCCCGAGACGTCAGGCGCGCTCGGATTCGGGTTCCGGTGCGGTTTTCTCGGTCTGCTCCACATGGAGATCGTCCGCGAACGACTCGAACGCGAGTACGGCGTCGACCTCGTCGCAACCGCGCCGAACGTGGAGTACGTCGCCAACCTGACGGACGGCGCGGTCGAAGTTGTCGACAACCCGTCCGCCGTGCCGCCGGCGAACCGTGTCGAGTTCATCGAGGAGCCGTACGTCGTCGTCACGATCCTGGCGCCGGCGGACTACGTCGGCACGCTCATGGACCTCGCGCAGTCGCGTCGGGGCGAGATGAAGAAGATGGAGTACCTCTCCGAGGACCGCATCGAGCTCGTGTACGACCTGCCTCTGGCCGAGATCGTGCTCGACTTCTTCGATCAGCTGAAGTCCCGCACGCGCGGCTACGCGAGCCTCGACTACGAGCCGGGCGGCTATCGCCGTTCCGACCTCGCCAAGGTCGACGTCCTCCTGAACAGCGTGCCCGTCGACGCGTTCTCGTCGGTCGTGCACCGGGACAAGGCGTACGACTACGGGCGGCGGATGACAGAGAAGCTGCGCGAGCTGATCCCGCGCCAGCTCTTCGACGTGCCCATCCAGGCCGCGATCGGCGGGCGCATCATCGCCCGCGAGACGGTCAAGGCCCGTCGCAAGGACGTGATCGCCAAGTGCTACGGCGGCGACGTGTCTCGCAAGCGGAAGCTGCTCGAGCAGCAGAAGGCGGGGAAGCGGCGCATGAAGCAGATCGGGCGGGTGGAGGTGCCGCAGGAGGCGTTCGTGGCCGCACTCCGCCTCGACGAGTAGGAGATCAACCCGGATCGCGCGGCAGGCCGAGTACGCGCTCGCCGATGATGTTGCGCTGCACCTCGGACGTCCCGCCGCCGATCGTCAGCGCGGGAGAGAAGAGGTAACCCTCCGGCCACATCGGGTCGGTGTCGCCGAGAGGCCCACAGTCGCACAGCATGCCGGCGCTTCCGGCCAGCTCGATCGCGAGGCCCATCACGTGCTGGCCGTGCTCGTCGGCGAGCGCCTTGCGTACCGAGGTCTCGGGGCCGGGCTCGAGGCCGCGCACGATCGCCGAGATCGTGCGCAGCCGGATCAGGCGCAGCACCTCGGACTCGATGAAGAGCGCGGCCAGCTTCTGGCGTACCTGGAGATCCTGCACGCCGCCTTTCCCACGCACGACGTCCAGCAGCGTGCCCGCGGTCGGCCCGCGACCCCACAGCGCGCCCTCGCCCGAGAGCGACACGCGCTCGTTGCCGAGCGTGACCTTGGCCAGCCGCCAGCCGTCGTTCTCCTCGCCGATCAGGTCGGTGGCGGGGATGCGCGCCCCGTCGAGGAAGACCTCGTTGAACGTCGCGTTGCCGTCCATCTGCTTGATCGGCTGCACCGTGATGCCGGGCGAGCGCATGTCGAGGACGAAGTACGAGATGCCCTTGTGCTGCTCGGCGGATGGTTCCGTGCGCGCGAGCAGGATCCCGTACTGCGAGACGTGTGCAAACGTCGTCCAGACCTTCTGGCCGTGCACGATGTACTCGTCGCCGTCGCGTTCGGCCCGCGTTGTGAGCGACGCGAGGTCGCTCCCCGCCCCGGGCTCGCTGAACAGCTGGCACCAGAGCTCCGAGCCCGAGAGGATTCCCGGCAGGTAACGCTCCTGTTGTTCTTGGGTCCCGGCGACGAGCAGCGTGGGACCGGCCCAGCCGATGCCGATCGGGTTCAGGGGACGCGGGGCCGCCGCCGCGCGCAGCTCCTCGTCGATCACCAGCTGCTGCACCGGGTTCGCGTCGCGCCCCCACGGTTTAGGCCAGTGCGGCGCGACGTACCCGGCTTCCGCGAGCCGGACGTTCCAGTCGGACGGGAAGCGCCCACTGGGAGCGTGCTCGCGGACGAACGCCCGGACTTCGTCCCGGTAGGTCTCCGCCTCCGCCGGCAGCTCGAAGTCCATCGCTCGAGGCTACGACCTCCCTTGCCGCTCCGGGCCTGATCCACGCGTCCGGCGGGGCGCGCGCCTTCCGTTGGCACTCAGTACACTCGAGTGCTAACAGGCGAGCACCCGGGCCGGTCCGCGCCTGGCGCGGGCCGGGACCCGGCTCCGAGAGGACGATTCGGTGGCGATGGGCGAGGAACGCATGGACGAGCGCAAGGCCGCGATCTTGCGGGCCGTGGTCGAGGAGTACGTCGCCACCGCCGAGCCGGTGGGCTCGCAGCGCGTCGCCCGTTCCCGCAAGCTCGGCGTGTCGAGCGCCACCGTGCGCAACGACATGACGGTGCTCGAGCGCGAGGGCTACATCGCCCAGCCGTACACGTCCGCCGGCCGCATTCCGACCGATCTCGGCTACCGGTACTTCGTCGACAACTTCACCAAGGAGGGCGCGCTGCGCGTCGCCCACCAACGCGCGGTGGCCGAGTTCTTCGAGTCGGCACATCGCGCCCTCGAGGACCTGCTCCATGAGACGAGCCAGCTGCTCTCCCGCGTCACCGACCACACCGCAATGGTCGTCGCGCCGCAGCCCGAGGTCGCGCAGGTACGCAGCGTGCAGCTCGTGACACTTCACCCGGGCGTCGTGCTCGCCGTGGCGGTGCTGTCGAACGGCGCCGTCGAGAAGGCGACGCTGGAGCTGCCCGGGGCACCCGACGAGGCGCGTGTTGCGACCGCGGCCGAGGCGCTCGAGCGCCAGTGGACGGGGCGGGCGTTCAACGATCTTCCCGTGAGCCAGGCCTCGGGCGACGCCGAGGTCGACGGGCTCACGGCTGCGGTCCGAGACGCGTTCGGCGAGCTCGTCGCGGCGCTTCCCACCGAGGTGTTGTACGTCGGCGGCACGAGCCGGCTCGCAGCCGAGCAGGAATCGTTCGCGACGACGGAGAGCGCGGCGCACCTCCTCGAATTGCTCGAGCACCAGGTCGTCGTGGTCTCGCTCGTTCGCGGTCTCCTCGACCAGGGCGTGAACGTGAGCATCGGCTCCGAGAACAGCATCGAGGAGCTTCGTGACTGCGCGATCGTGCTCGCGCCGTACCGTGTCGAGGGCGAGATGGCCGGGACCGTCGGCATTCTCGGGCCCACCCGCATGGACTACCGGCTGACGATCGGCGCCGTCGCGGCGGTGTCGGAGCAGCTCGGGCGACTGCTCTCGCCGGTGGAGTGACGGTGCCCGGGAGCTACTACGACGTGCTGGGGGTGTCACCCCGGGCCACCGAAGCCGAAATCAAGCGGGCCTACCGCGCGCTCGCGCGCCAGTACCACCCGGATTCGAATCCCGGCGACCCCGACGCCGAGGCGCGCTTCAAGGAGCTCACGATCGCGTACGAGACACTGCGCGATCCCGAGCGTCGTCGCCGGTACGACATGTTCGGGCCCGAGCGCGCCGCCGCCGGTCGCCCCGGCCCCGGGGCAGCGGGGGAGGCGTTCGGGCTGGGGGACCTGTTCGACGCGTTCTTCGGCGGGGATGCCTTCGGGACGAGGGGACCGGCGGGACCGCCGCGGGGCGTCGACGCCGAGGTGGCGGTCGAGCTCACGCTCGAGGAGGCCGCATTCGGCGTGGTGCACCCGGTCGAGGTCCGGATGCCGGTCACGTGCGAGCGGTGCGACGGCTCGGGATGCGAGCCGGGGACGCACCCGTCGCGTTGCGTCGTCTGCGGCGGTGCCGGAGAGGTGCGCCAGGTGCGTCGCTCGATCCTCGGGCAGATGGTCACGGCGTCGCCGTGCACTGCCTGCGGCGCCACCGGCCGCCAGATTCTCTCGCCGTGTCGCGACTGCCGTGGCGACGGTCGCGTGAACGCGACCCGGCGCATCGACGTCGAGGTGCCCGCTGGTGTCGACAGCGGGCAGCGGCTCCGGCTGCCGGAGCGTGGCCCCGCGGCGCCGAGGGGCGGCGTCCCGGGCGACTTGTACGTCACCGTCGCCGTCGCCCCCCACCCCCGCTTCGACCGCGCCGGCGACGACCTCGTGCACGTGCGCACCGTCGGCCTCGCCCAGGCCGCGCTCGGCGCCCGGTTCACGATCGAGACGCTCGACGGCGACGAGGAGGAGATCATCGTGCCGCCCGGAGCGCAACCGGGCGGGGTGCTGCGGCTCAAGGGCAAGGGCGTGCCCTCGCTGCGCGGCCGCAGGCGCGGCGATCTGCTCGTCCGCGTCGACGTCGAGGTCCCGTCGAAGCTGCGCCCCGAGGAGGAAGAGCTCCTCCGCCGGCTCGCCGAGCTGCGCGGCGAGGAAGTTGCCCCGCCCGACCGCGGGTTCTTCGATCGGGTGCGCTCCAGCTTTCACTCGTGACGCGGTTCGCGGCCCGGTACGAGAGCGCCGCGCACACCTTCGTCGCCATCCTCGACGAGACGATCACCGTCGACGGTCAGGACGGCCATCACTTGAGTCGTGTGCGGCGCCTGCGCCGCGGCGAGGTGGTCACGGCCGCCGACGGCGCCGGCGGTTGGCGCCCGTACGAGGTCGTCGACGTGCGGCGCGGCGCGCTCGACCTCCGCGCCCGCGGCGAGTCGGTGCTCGAGCCACAGCTCGAGCCGCGTCTCACGGTCGCGTTCGCCCTCACCAAGGCGGCCAAGCCGGACCTGGCGGTCCAGAAGCT
Source organism: Actinomycetota bacterium (assembly GCA_046726115.1). Taxonomy (GTDB): domain Bacteria; phylum Actinomycetota; class Acidimicrobiia; order IMCC26256; family JACDBD01; genus JALZAA01. The sequence continues at coordinate 5,037 of JBKOZX010000017.1, forward strand.
CACCGAGCTCGGCGTCGACCGCATCACGCCGCTGACGACGGCGCGCTCCGTCCCCCGCTGGGACGCCGACCGCGCCGGCGCGGCCGTGGCAAGGCTCCGCCGGATCGCACGAGAGGCCGCGGCCCAGTCCCAGCGGGCGCGGCTGCCCGTGGTCGAAGCGCCTCAGCCGGTGGCGGCGCTGCGCGGCGTCGCCGGCATCGTCGTGGCCGACCCCGCCGGCGCGGACGTCGCCGGGCTCCCGGCGCCGCCGGGCGGCGACTGGACCCTGG
>JBKOZX010000018.1:0-4941 GCA_046726115.1 Actinomycetota bacterium
CCAGCACGCCGCTACGGTACCGGCATGCCCGTCTACGCGCTGGGCGCGTCGGTCCCCGACATCGCCGCGTCCGCGTTCGTCCACCCCGACGCCACGATCATCGGCAGCGTCACGATCGGCGAGGAGAGCACGATCTGGCCCCAGGCCGTGTTGCGGGGCGACTACGGCAAGATCGTGATCGGTGCGCGTAGGTCGATCCAGGACGGCGCGGTCATCCACTGCACGGCCGAGCTCGACACGCTCATCGGTGACGACTGCGTCGTCGGACACCTCGCCCACCTCGAGTGCTGCATCGTCGAGAACGGCGCACTGGTCGGCACGGGATCGGTCGTGTTGCACCGGGCCCGGGTGCGCTCGGGCGCGCTCGTCGGCGCGGCGGCCTTGGTCCCGAACGGCATGGACGTGCCGGCGGGAGCGATCGCCGTCGGCATCCCCGCCCGGGTGCGCGAGGGCGTCGCCGACGGCGCCGACATCGCCCGCAACGCGGCCCAGTACGTGCAGAACGGCAAGCGGTTCGTCGCGGACCTGCGCCGGCTCGACGGCTGACGAGCATCCCGCGGTGCCGGGTCAGCCGGGGCGACCCATCTCGTAGATGAGCGTGTGGCGGATGTGCTGCACCGGGCGGGTGTCGTCGGCGACGAGAAGGAGGTCCAGCTCGGCGAAGCTGTGGCCCTTGCGCTCGAAGAGGCGGGCGACCCGACCCCGGGTCGAGACCCGCTCGCCGTCGGTGACGACACCGAAGGAGGTGACGTCGCTACCGACGTGCATCCACGGTCCGAGCCGCACGTTGGCGACGAGGATGGCATTGGCGGCGAGCAGCAGGTAGCCGGGGTGCGCAATCCCGTCCTCGCGGTAGAGCGCGAGGTCGTCGCCCAACTCGTCGAGGAACGCGGGCGCGTAGTCGGCGCGGAACGTCGCCGCCCACGAGCCGAGCGTGCTGATCGCTGCGAGCGTGTCGTGCGTCGCCATCGGGCGCTCGTCGGGCAGCGGAGCGACGGGGTACTCGTCGACCGGCGGGGCCGTAGGCGGACGCGCCGGGAGCGTCGCCGTAGCGGTCGCGATGACTTCGTCTGCTGCGCGACGCGCGGTCAGCTGGACGCCCTGGTCGTCGCATCCCGTGTCGGTCGTCGTGAGGTCGACGGTGACGTCGTCGCCCTCGTAGCACGGGCGCACGAACCTCGCCGCCATGGTCCCACGTTCGAGCCACGGACGCCCGAGCGTGGCGGCGACCGGCTGGGTCATGTAGGCGTACACCGTGACTCCGGGAACGAGCCCACCCTGGAAGCCGTACCGGCGGGCGACGTCGTCGTGGTGAATCTTGTTCTCGGACTGGGTCGCGGCGTTGTGCGCCCGCACCTGATGCGCGACGGTCATTGGTCCACGACGGCGTCGGACCGGTAGATGTCGGGTTCGACGTAGATCACGCGTGCGATCGGGACGGCGGCGCGGACGCGCGCCTCGGCCGCGTCGATCGCTCGTGCGAGGTCGGCTACTGACGGCGCGTCGATCTCGAGCTTCGCCGCCACGAGCAGCTCTTCCGGGCCGAGGTGCATCGTGCGCAGATGGATCACCCGCTGCACCTCGTGCCCGTCGACCATGGCCGACCGAATCGCGTCCTCGAGATTGCCGGACGCAGACTCGCCGATCAGCAGGCTCTTCATCTCGATCGCCAGCACGATCGCGATGACGCCGAGCAAGATCCCGATGCCGATGCTGCCGAGCGCGTCCCAGCGTGAGTTGCCGGTGACCTCGGCCGCAGTCACGCCCACGAGGGCGAGGAACAGTCCGAGCAGCGCGCCGGTGTCCTCGAGCAGCACCACGGGGAGCTCCGGGCTCTTGGAACGCCGGATGTACTGCCACCATGACGCATTCCCGCGCACCGCGCCGGCCTGCTTGACTGCCGTGCGGAACGAGAGCGCTTCGAGCACGACGGCGACGCCGAGCACCGCCAGGGCGATCGGGAACGACTCCAGCTCGTGAGGGTTCACGAGCTTGTCGATGCCCTCGACCACCGCGAACAGGCCGCCGAGGGAAAACAGGGTCAGCGCGACGATGAACGCCCAGAAGTAGCGCTCCTGGCCGAACCCGAAGGGGTGTTCGGTTGTGGGGCGTTGCCGGGCGCGTCGGCCACCGAGGAACAGGAGGGCCTGGTTGCCGGTGTCGGCCACCGAGTGGATGGCCTCCGCGAGCAGCGAGGCCGCGCCGGTGACGGCGAACCCAGCGAACTTGGCGACGGCGATCCCCAGGTTTGCGGCGAACGCGGCCGCGATCGCCTTCCGGCTCCCTTCCTGCACACGATGGACCCTATTTCGTGGTCGGGTAACGTCGAAGTCCCTCGAGTCGTCCGGAGGCGCCCGATGCCCGAGCCCGTGATCGTTGCCACCGCCCGCAGCCCGATCGGCCGGGCGTTCAAGGGGTCGCTCGTCGACCTGCGACCCGACGACTTCGCGACCACCCTCGTGCAGGCGGTGCTCGACAAAGTGCCCGAGCTCGACCGGAGCGAGATCGACGACCTCATGCTCGGGTGCGGCCTCCCTGGCGGCGAGCAGGGCTTCAACATGGGTCGGGTGGTGAGCGTCCTCGCCGGTCTGCACGACGTGCCCGGCTGCACGATCACGCGCTACTGCTCGTCGTCGCTGCAGACCATCCGCATGGCATCGCACGCGATCAAGGCTGGTGAGGGCGACGCGTTCATCGCCGCCGGCGTCGAATGCGTGAGCCGGTTCGGCAAGGGCAACTCCGACAGCTGGCCCGACACCCAGAATCCCAAGTTCCAGGACGCGGGGCTGCGCAGCATGAAGCGCTCCGAGGGCGGCCAGGGAGCGTGGGACCCGCCCGACGGCTACCCCGACGTCTACATCGCTATGGGCCAGACGGCCGAGAACGTCGCCGAGCTCGAGAACGTCTCGCGCGAGGAGATGGACGAGTTCGCGGCACTGTCGCAGAACCGCGCCGTCCGCTCACAGGAGCGGGGCTTCTTCGAGCGCGAGATCACTCCCGTCGAGCTGCCCGACGGCCGCCTGATCGCCAAGGACGACGGCCCCCGCCCCGACACGACGGTCGAGAAGCTGGCCCAGCTCAAGCCGGTCTTCCGTCCCGACGGCAAGGTCACGGCCGGGAATGCGTGCCCGCTCAACGACGGCGCGGCAGCGGTCGTGGTGATGAGCGACACCCGCGCCCGCGACCTCGGGATCACGCCCCTCGCGCGCATCGTGTCGAGCGGCGTGACCGCGCTCAACCCGGAGATCATGGGTCTCGGGCCCATCGAGGCGAGCCGGCAGGCGCTGGGACGCGCCGGCATGACGATCGACGACGTCGATCTCGTCGAGATCAACGAAGCGTTCGCGGCGCAGGTGATCCCGTCCGCCCGTCACCTCGGCATCGACTGGGAAAAGCTCAACGTGAACGGCGGCGCGATCGCCCTCGGTCACCCGTTCGGCCAGACCGGGGCTCGCATCATGACGACGCTCCTCAACGGGCTCGAGGACGCCGGCAAGACGGTCGGCCTCGAGACGATGTGCGTCGGCGGCGGTCAGGGCATGGCGATGATCGTCGAGCGCCTCTCCTGACGACGCGCGCCTACGAGACCGGGCGGACGTCCCACACGCTCGCGGCGGGGACGCGCATCGGGCGGGCCGCGCCGCCGACGCGCACGCGCAGCGTCGAGGCCCCGCGCTCGTAGCCCTCGAACACGCCGGTGGTCGCGATCGGACCGCCATCACGCGCGCGGTACAAAACAGCCAGCGTCTTGCCCTTCCCGAGGCGGAGGCGTTCGTCCCATCCGTAGTGCAACCGGTGGTCGGGCCCGAGCCGAGGCGGGCGCGCGACGCGCACGCCGTGCTCGCGGTACGACTCGAGCAACGTGCCCGCCCGCTCGTTCCCGAGGAACTCGGTCGTGGCGTCGAGGAGCAGCCGGGCGAACGTGCGGCCGTGGTTCGGGAGGTCGGCGTCGTCGGTCAGCGCCCAGTGGACGAGCTCGTGGAGCACGACGCCCTTCGTGCGGTACCGGCGGGGGAGGGTGATGGACATGCCGCGCTCGTCGGTCGCGAAGAACGCCTGGCGGGCGCCGTGGCCGGGCCGGAAGCGCGGGACCTTCCCAAGGCCCCGGTTGGGGAATCGGGCCTCCCACCACAGCGTCCCGACGACCCGGTCGGCGTAGGCGGCGCACGCGTCGAGGCCCGGCAGGGGGCTGGTCGGCAGCGGCGTCTCGGCGAGGTAGAGGCGTCGCCGTTGCACGTCGCGGGGCGGGCGGGGATCGGTCACACCTATTGATGTACCACGTAGGTACGACGGGCTAAGGGACCCGGGGCGCCATGATCCCTTGTTCGCGCCGCAGCTCGGCCATGCCGACGTTGTGGCCCGTGTACGACGGCGGCTGCGCCAGCATCCAGACAATGCCCTCGGCGGGGACGGATGTGGGCTCCCAGTCCGAGTGGTCGACGTCGGGAAGGTTGGCCACGAACCCCTCCGACGCCACCGGCACGTCGATGCGGAACGTGTTCACAGCGATCCGGTCGGGGCCGAGCTGGGCGGCGAGCGAAACGGTGAGGTGCTCCATGGCGATCTTCGACATGCCGTACACCATGAGCCCGGGGATGTAGGTGAGCGCGGCGGCGGACGAGACGTTGAGGATTGCGCCTTCTCCCTGCTCGCGCATGTGCGGGACCGCGGCGTGCGCGGCCACCAAGGGAGCACGCAGGTTCACCGCCATCATCAGGTCGTAGCGCTTCAGCGGCACGTCGAGGTCGCCGGGGAACGTGATCGCGGCGTTGTTCACGAGGATGTCGAGGCGACCGAAGTGCTCGACGGTGAGCGCGACCATGCGCTCGATCTCTTCCTGGTTCGCGAGGTTGGTGGGCACCGCGACCGCATGGCCTCCGGCGTCGGTGATCTCCCGGGCGGTGGCGTCGATCGTGCCCGGCAGACGCAACGGGTCGGAAT
>JBKOZX010000019.1:0-2271 GCA_046726115.1 Actinomycetota bacterium
GTTCACGACGATCTTCATCATTCGATGAACGCATAGATGTCTCGCCGGGTCGTCACCGCGCTGGTCGCCGCCCCGGTTGTGGCGGCGTGCTTCGCGCTCGGCTTCGTCCACGCGATGAGCGCGGCGGCCGGAGAAACCGAAGGCCCGCGCGGCCCGGACCCCGGCGCCGTCGCGCGCGGCCGCCGGCTGTATCTCACGAGCTGCGCGTCCTGTCACGGCGCCGTCGGGGAGGGCACCGGCCAGGGCCCCGAGCTGCGCGACGCCGGCGCGGCGGCGGCCGACTTCCAGCTGAGCAGCGGCCGCATGCCCAACACGCCACCGGACCGGCAATCGGTTAGCAAACCATCCCCGTACACACGGGCCGAGATCGACGATCTCGTCGCGTACGTCGCGTCCCTCGGTCCCGGCCCGCCGATCCCCGACGTGCACAACCCGTCCGGTGACCTCCAGGCGGGCGGCCAGCTGTATCTCGACAACTGCGCTGCGTGCCACAGCGCGGCCGGCAACGGCGGCTCGCTGAGCCTCGGACGCGACGCGCCGACGCTGCACAACGCCACCCCGGTCGAGGTGGGTGAGGCCATGCGTACCGGGCCGGGGAACATGCCGGTCTTCGGCCCGGAGACGTTCACGCCGCAGCAGGTCAACTCGATCGTCCGCTACGTCGAGTACCTCAAGGACCCCGAGGACCCGGGTGGGCTCCCGCTCGGGCACGACGGCCCGATCACCGAGGGACTCGTCGCGATCCTCGTGGGGCTCGGCGCGCTCATGCTCGCGACCCGCTGGATCGAGCCGCGTGCCATGCGGGAGGCTCCGCCGAGCGAGGAAACGTGAACGACGAGGAACGCGAACGACGCGCAACGAACCTGACCGGCCTCGCCTTCGGGGTGACGGCAGCGGCGTCGGTCGGGCTCGCGGTGACCTACTTCCAAGGCGGCCAGAGCCAGATCGAAGGGATCCTGCTGGCGGTCGCGCTCGGCGGGCTCGGCTTCGGGTTCGTGCAGGTGGCCAAGAACCTGCTGCCGCAGGGCCCCTACGTCGAAGAGCGGGATGAGCTGCCGTCGAGCGAGGACGACACCGCCGCCTTCGCAGCGGACTTCGAGCGCGGCGAGGGATGGCTCTCGCGGCGCGGGTTCCTCGTGAAGATGCTCGGCTTGGCGGCGGGCGCGATCGGGCTGGCGGCGCTGTTCCCGATTCGCTCGCTCGGCCCGAACCCGGGCCGGTCGCTGTTCAACACGAAGTGGCGGCGCGGCTCGCCCGTCGTCAACGAGCAGGGCACGCCCGTCTCGGTGAGCACGCTGGAGGTCGGGGGCGCGATCACGGTCTTCCCCGAAGGGCACCTCGACGTCGAGGACTCGCAGACGATCCTCATCAGGCTGTCGAACCGTGACGTCGTCACCCGACCGGGCCGAGAGGACTGGGGGCCGCGGGGGTACGTCGCGTTCTCGAAGGTCTGCACGCACGCGGGCTGCCCCGTCGGCCTCTACCAGCAGCAGTACAAGAAGCTGTTGTGCCCGTGCCACCAGTCGACGTTCTCGGTGCCCGACGGCGCCGAGCCGGTGTTCGGGCCCGCGACTCGCTCGCTGCCCCAGCTCCCGCTCATGGTCGACGAGAACGGGTTCCTGCAGTCCCAGAGCGACTACACCGAGCCCGTCGGCCCCGGCTTCTGGAACCGCGGCTCGTGATCGTCAAGCGCCTCGCCCGCTGGTTCGACGAACGGCTCGGTGCGGCGCGCTTCGTGCGCACGACGCTCAACAAGGTGTTCCCCGACCATTGGTCGTTCATGCTCGGCGAGGTCGCGCTCTATTGCTTCGTGATCCTCGTCCTCACCGGCGTCTATCTCACGTTCTTCTTCACACCCGGCACGAAGGAGGTCGTCTACCACGGCAGCTACGGGCCCTTGAAGGGCGTGTCGATGTCGCAGGCGTACGAGTCCGTGATGCGCATCAGCTTCGACGTCCGGGCCGGGCTCGTCATGCGCCAGATCCACCATTGGGCGGCACTGATCTTCGTGGCGGCGATCATCGCCCATCTCATGCGCATCTTCTTCACCGGCGCGTTCCGCCGGCCGCGTGAGCTCAACTGGATGATCGGCGTGACGTTGCTGCTCCTCGCCATCGCCAACGGGTTCACCGGCTACTCGCTCCCCGACGACCAGCTCTCCGGCACGGGCCTTCGCATCGCGTACTCGGTGGTGCTCTCCGTGCCCCTCGTCGGCGTCTGGTCCGCCTTCCTCATCTTCGGAGGTGAGTTCCCGGGCAACGAGGTCCTCAC
>JBKOZX010000020.1:0-2310 GCA_046726115.1 Actinomycetota bacterium
CCCGTTGGTGGCCGCCGCCGCGCTGCCCGGCGACGACGTGAACATCGTGGCGTCGTACACCCAGTTCTCGGCGATCTACCGGAGGTTCGGATGAGCGCGGGGCGCGACTCCGCGGTCCGGGTCGGCCTCGTCTACCCGGAATTGCTCGGCACGTACGGCGACCGCGGCAACGCGGTGGTGCTCGTGCAGCGAGCCCGCTGGCGTGGGCACGACGCCGAGCTGGTCGAGGTGGCCGCGGGCTCGGCGATTCCCGATTCGCTCGATGTGTACCTGTTCGGCGGGGGTGAAGACGACCCGCAGGTGATGGCGTCGGCGGGAATGCGGGCGTCGCGCGCCGCGATCGGCCGGGCGCGTGCCGGCGGCACGGCAGTCCTTGCCGTCTGCGCCGGGTTCCAGCTCATCGGCCACAGTTACGAGGCGGCCGACGGCGAGATCATCGAGGGCCTCGGGCTGGTCGACGCCGTGACCCGCGCCGGGCCCAACCGGCTCATCGGCGAGCTCGTCGTCGAGCCCGAGCCGCCGCTGCCGGTGCTCACCGGATTCGAGAACCACGGCGGGCGCACGACACTGGGCCCCCGCGAGCGCCCGCTGGGCCGCGTGCTGGCACGCGACGGCAAGGGCAACGGCGCCGGGACGAGCACCGACGGCGTGCTCGGTGACCGGCTGATCGGGACGTACCTGCACGGCCCGGTGCTCCCCCGCAATCCGGCCCTGGCCGACCACATCCTCTCGTGGGTCGTCGGCGACCTCGAGCCGATCGACTCGGCGCGCGAGGAGCAGCTGCGCGCGTCTCGACTCCACGCCGGCACCGCGCGGGGACTGCGGAAGTGGTGGCAGGGGCGCATCCTGGCTCGGGGATGAGCGCCGCGCCGCTCTACGACCGGATCGGCCGCGGCTACGCGCAGCGTCGCAAGCCGGATCCCCGAATCGGCAAACGCATCACCGCCGCGCTCGGCGACGCCCAGACGGTCCTGAACGTCGGCGCCGGGACCGGATCCTACGAGCCGACCGACCGGACGGTCGTCGCGATCGAACCGGCCGAAGTCATGCTCGCCCAGCGAGCCGCAAGTGCGGCCGCCGCCGTGCGCGCGGTCGCGGAAGCGCTGCCGGTACCCGATGGTGCCTTTGACGCCGCGCTCGCCGTGCTCACCGTCCACCACTGGGAAGCGCCGGAACTCGGCTTGCGCGAGCTCCGGCGCGTGGTCCGCCGGCGGGTCGTACTCACGTGGGATCCGGACGTACAGGCACGGTTCTGGCTCGTGCGCGACTACCTGCCCGAATGGACCGAGTACGAGGCACCCAAGGGAAAGCTGTCCACTGTGCTCGCTGCGTTCCCCGAGGCGCGAGTCGAGACCCTTCACGTACCGCGTGACTGCTCCGACGGATTCGGTTGCGCGTACTGGCGCCGGCCGGAGGCGTATCTCGACCCCAAGGTGCGAGCGTCGATCTCGGTGCTCTCACTACTCGAGCCATCGTTGATTCAGCGGGTGACGGAGCGCCTCGAAGCCGACCTTCGCTCGGGCGCGTGGCACGAGCGAAACCGCGACCTGCTCGACCTCGATGACTACGACGGCGGCTACCGGCTCGTCGTCGCGGACGGGGATTAGTCGCGCACTCGCCTATTCCGCGATCTCGCGGATCTTCTCGATCTTCTCTTCGGACTCGTTGACGTCGGTTCCCTGAATCTGTAGGAGCTGCTCGCGCGTGCGCTCGGCCTCGGCTTCGGCGCCCTCGTCGGCTGCCGCGAGCCGCGCATCGATGCCCTCTTCCATGATGCGCTCCGCCTCGTCGACCAGCGCCTCGACCATCTCGGCCTCCGGTACGACGCGCACGACCTTGCCCTTGACGAACAGGTGTCCCTTGCCGCGGCCGGCCGCGATCCCGAGGTCGGCCTCGCGTGCCTCCCCGGGGCCGTTCACGACGCAGCCCATCACGGCCACCTGGAGCGGGATGTTGCGCTCGGCGAGCGCCCCTTGCGCTTCGTTGGCGACGCCGATGACGTCGACCTCGGCCCGGCCGCAGCTCGGGCAGGCGATGAGATCGAGGCCTTTGCGTTCCCGGAGCCCGAGCGCCTCGAGCAGCTGCCGGCCCGCCCGAGCCTCCTCGACGGGGTCGGCGGTCAGGGAGAAGCGGATGGTGTCGCCGATCCCCTCGGCGAGCAGCGTCCCGATCCCGGCCGTGGACTTGACCAGCCCGCCGGGTAGTGGCCCCGCCTCGGTCACCCCGAGGTGCAGCGGATGATCGACGGTCTCCGACAGCAGCCGGTATGCGTCGATCATGACGGCGACGTTCGACGCCTTCACCGAGATC
>JBKOZX010000021.1:0-1189 GCA_046726115.1 Actinomycetota bacterium
CAGTCAAATGGGACACTGGTTGATCTGCGCGATCCGCATGCGCACCGATTCGCGCACGCGTCCGGGGAGCTTGCTCTCGCCGTACACGGCCGCGGACAACTCCGCGACCGGGCCACCGAGCTCGGGGCGCAGCGACCACACCCGCACGATCTCCGGCTCCTCGCCATCGGGAACCCTGATCCGCGCCATACGCCCTCCCACGATCGCAGACGGTTGCCGCCCGCGATCAGAACGTGTTCTACTTTGATCCCGCATGGAGTTCAACCTCGCCGACCTCTACGAGATCGTGGCCGACGCGGTGCCCGACCGACCGGCGCTCGTGGCCGGCGACCGGCGCCTCAGCTACGCGCAGCTCGACGAGCGCGCCAACCGCTTCGCCCACCATCTTCTCGATCACGGTGTCGAGCCGGGCGACAAGGTCGCGATCCACTCCTGGGACCGCGCCGAATGGGTCGAGGCGATGCTGGGTGCGTACAAGGCCCGCGCCGTCCCGGTCAACGTCAACTACCGCTACGTCGCCGACGAGACCCGCTACATCCTCGACAACTCCGACGCCGCGGTGGTCGTGCACGAGCGTGCCTTCAGCCCGCTCATCGCCGCGATCCGCGCCGACCTTCCGAAGCTCCGTCACGCCGTCGTCCTCGAGGACGGCAGCGAGGCCACTACGGACGCCACCCCCTACGAGGACGCGCTGGCGGCGGCGGCGCCGGCGCGTGACTTCGAGCCGCGCTCCGCCGACGACCTTTACCTCCTCTATACGGGCGGCACCACCGGCGTCCCGAAGGGCGTCATGTGGCGGGCGGAGGACATCTTCTTCGCCGCGCTCGGCGGGGGCGGGTTCGGGCAACCGCCGATCACGAAGCCGGAGGAGCTCGCCGACCGGATCCCGGCCGAGGACGCCCGCGCCGTCCCCATGGTCAACGCCCCGATGATGCACGGCGGCGGCCAGTGGATGGCGTTCATCAACCTCTACGGCGGCGGCACCGTCGTGCTCAACTGCGACCGCCACTTCGACCCCGATCGCATCTGGCGCACCGTCGAACGGGAACGCTGCAACTCGGTGATGGTCGTGGGCGACGCGATGGGCCGTCCGCTCGCCGAAGCGCTCGCCGCGCCCGGCGCGACGTACGACACCTCGTCGGTCATCGTCGTCGGGTCGGGCGGGGCGATCCTCTCCCCCGCGGTCAAG
>JBKOZX010000022.1:0-2717 GCA_046726115.1 Actinomycetota bacterium
GCGTGTGGGGCTACGACTGGTACGGCGACGCCCGCACGGTCGACGTGCACATCGCGCAGGTGCGCAAGAAGCTCGGCGACGCGGTGGAGATCAAGACGGTGCGCGGGGTCGGGTACCGGCTGGAGTCGTGAATCTCGGGACGAGGTGGAGTCGGCGGCGATGAGACCGCCCACCCGCCGGCTCGGAACCCGCCTGTTCGTCGCGATGGTCGCGATCGCGTTCGGTGTGCTCGTGCTGAGCGCGGCGGGCACAGCCGCGCTGTTCCGCCAGACATCGACCGACGCCGCGCTGCACGACCTGCGGGAGAAGGCGCCGACGGTCAGCGACTCGGTCGAGCGTCTCGCAGCGTTCCGGGCGCTCAATCCGACCGCCTCCCAAACTGCGGCTGATCGGCGCCTCGGCCGCAACCTGCGCACGATCATCGCCAACACGTTGCGGGCCGGGGACGTGAGCGTCGTGGTCGTCACGCCGACGGGCCAGGTGCAGGAGGGGATCGCCCCCCTCCTCGGGAACCAGGCCAACCAAGCCGGCCTCACGGCCCTCCCCAAGGGACTGAGCCCGGATGACCTCGACGCCAAGGCGCTCCTGGCCGGGAACGACCAGAGCGGTCGGCAGAACGGAACGGTGTTCGTCGCCGAACCGCTGCCGGTCGTGAACGGCAACACACCCGTCGTGATCCTCACCCAGCAGATCGAAAGCCAGCCGCTGGGGCGCGCGGGCCCGTTCTTCCTGGTCGCCGGGGCCGTCGCGCTCGCCGTCGCCGCGATCGTCGCGTTCTATCTCGCTCGGCGGCTCACACGACCGCTCACGGCCATGGGGCAGGCGGCGGACCGGATCGCCGCCGGTGACCTCTCGGCGCGCGTCGCCCTCGGCCGTCATCCGGATGACGAGCTCGCCGGGTTGGCACGTGCGCTCGACGGCATGGCCGCGCAGCTGGAGGCGGCGCGCGGACTCGAGCGCGGGTTCCTGTTGAGCGTGTCGCATGACCTGCGGACTCCGCTCACCTCGATCGGCGGTTACGCCGAGGCGATCGCCGACGGGGCCGTCGAAGGTCGCGACGCGCAGAAGCGCGCCGCCGAGATCATCGCCGCCGAGGCCCGGCGCCTCGAGCGGCTCGTCGCCGACCTCCTCGACCTCGCCCGCCTCGACGCCCACGAGTTCTCGCTCACGCCGCGTCCCGTCGACGCGGCCGAGGTCGTCGGCGGGGCGGTCGAGGCGTTCCATCCGTCGGCGCGGGAGATCGGGGTCGACCTCGTCGTGAACCGCACTGCGTCGGTACCCGTCGACACCGACCCCGAACGACTCGGGCAGATCGTCGCCAACCTGGTCGAGAACGCGCTGAAGTACGCGCGGACGCGGGTCACCGTCGGCGTTGCGTCCGACGACGGCATGCTCGAGGTGCAGGTCGACGACGACGGCCCCGGGATCGACGCCAGCGACCTCCCGCACGTGTTCGAGCGTCTCTACACGTCCCGCACGGCGCCGGGGCGAAAGGTCGGGACCGGGCTCGGCCTCGCCATCGTCCACGAGCTGTCCGCCGCCATGGGCGGTACGACCGACGTTCGCGGCCTCGACGGCCGGGGCACGCGCTTCGTCGTCAGGATCCCCGCCGCTCCCTGATGCGTGCGTAGGGGGACATATAGAACCCCAGCGCACGCATCAGGCGCGGGTGCGGCGCCGGCCGCCGAGTGCGTACCAGGCGGTCGCCACGAGCAGCCACGTCGAGTTGATGACGACCGCGCGGCGGTCGCCCTTGAGCGCCCAGCCCGCGACGATCGCCGCAACCGCGAGGTCGTGCGCGACGAGCCACTTCAGCCGTCGCTCACGCACGACGGGCACGAAGCGAGCGATGACGGCAATCGACGTCGGGTAGCCGACGACGAACAGCGCGGTCGCCGTCGCGCCCGTGCTCACGCGACAGTCGAGAGCGGTTCGACGGCCGCGCGGGTCTCGCCGCCGTCCCAGCGCAGGTCGACCTCGGCCGGCGGGTCGATCTCGTGGCGCACGTACCCGAGGGCGCCGGCGGGCACGTCGGGATCAGTGACGGTGCTCGTCACGGTGCCGACGACCTTGCCACCGGCCACGATCTCGGCGCCGCGCGGTGGTCGTTGGGCCGCGATTCCCGTCAGCCGCCGGAGGTACTTGTTGACGTGCCCGCGCGTATCGATCCGGCACACGAGCTCCTGGCCGAGGAAACAGCCCTTCGAGAACGAGACCGCGTCCTGCTCGAGGAACGCCTCCTGCGGGATCGTCTTCTCGTCGAGCTCGAAGCCCTGCCGCGGGATCCCCACGTCGATGCGCAGCGCCTCGTACGCCTCGGCGCTGCAACGACCAACGTCGGCTGCCTCCAGGCGGTCGGCCGCGGCCTGGACGGTCGCGCGCGGGCCGAGAACGTCGAACCCGTCACCGCCGGGCCACGGGACCCGCACGACGACGGCGTCCTCCCACGCGACGTGCGCGTGCGGCGCGGCCGGCACGCTGACGCCGAGATGGTCGGCCGCAGAGATGGCGTCGTGCCCGCGGACGGCGACCGAGCCCCACTCGTCGCCACGGTCGGTCACCTCGCAGTCGACACGGATCCGGAACCGGTTCAGCGATGCCGCCAGCTGCTCCCCGAAGCCGGGGTCGCAGTCGAGCCACGCGTCGTCGCCGACGCACAGGAGCCGGAAGTCGACGTCGAGCTTGCCTTGGGGTGTCAGCAGCAGCGAGTGCGCGCC
>JBKOZX010000023.1:0-4753 GCA_046726115.1 Actinomycetota bacterium
CGGCAGATGTACGACCCTCTGTACCGCCAGCTCTTCCGGGTGGAGTGGGAAGGCCTGGAGAAGATCCCCACCGAGGGCGGCGCCCTGCTCGTCGCCAACCACGCCGGCGCCATCCCGTCGGACGCGCCGGTGATCATGCACGGCATCGAGGAAGAGCTGAAGCGCCCCTTGTACGGGCTGGCCGTGCTCCGTCCCTGGGTCGTGCCGTTGTTCACACCCGACGCCGACGTGCAGGACCTCGCCCTCCAGGTACTGCTCATCGTGGCTGCACTCCAGCCGCTGAACGCGGTCGTGTTCGTGCTCGACGGCGTCCTGATCGGCGCCTGCGACGTGTCCTACCTGGCCGCGGCGATGCTCGTCGCCACCCTCGGCGTCTTCGCGCCGGCGGCGGCGGCCGTGCTCGTGCTCGGCGGTGGCCTGCTCTGGCTGTGGGGCGCGCTGGCGCTCTGGATGGTCGCCCGCTTCGCCGGCATGGCCATCCGGTTCGCGGGGACCCGGTGGCAGGTCACCGGCGCGGTCCGCGCCACCTGACCTGCCGCGTTTGCACCATCCGTCCCGACGCGGTTTCCTCTCCGGATGGCCGACCAGTGGGACGAGCAGGCGCCGGTCGTCCGTCTCCGCGAGCCCGACGGGCTCGACGTCGAGGCGCCGACGCAGAGCACCGACCTGGTGCCGATGCCCCAACGCGAGGTCACCGAAGACGACTCGTCCCTGCGCGCCGGCGACGTCGACGCGTGGGGGCGCAGCGAACGGCTGCGCGAGATCGCCCGCATGATCTACGACCCGATGTACCGCCACTGGTTCCGCGTCGAATGGGAAGGCCTCGAGCACATCCCCCGCGAGGGCGGCGCGCTCCTCGTTGCGAACCACGCCGCCGCGATCCCGTCGGACGCGCCGGTGATCATGCACGGCGTCGAGACCGAGATCGAGCGCCCCGTGTACGGCCTCGCCGAGAACATGCTGCGCGCGCTCCCCCTGCTCGGGACGCTCTGGTCACGCGTCGGCGGTGTCGCCGCGCACCCGGACAACGCCTACCGCCTGCTGCACGACGACCAGCAGCTCGTGCTCGTCTTCCCCGAGGGCACGAAGGGCACGGGCAAGCTGTACCGCGACCGGTACAAGCTCAACCGGTTCGGCCGAGGCGGATTCGTCGACATCGCGATGCGCGCCGGCGTGCCGGTGGTGCCGATCGCAGTGGTGGGCGCCGAGGAGTCGATGCCGATCATGTTCAAGAGCGCTCGGCTGGCGAAGCTTCTCAACATCCCCTACTTCCCCGTGACCGCACAGATGCTGATGTTCGGCCCGGCCGGCCTGCTCGTGTACTTCCCCGCCAAGTTCAAGCTGCGCGTCCTACCGCCGGTCCACTTCGACCTCCCCGCCGACCAGGAGCGTTACTCCCGCAGCCGCGTCATGGAAGAGGGCGAGAGCATCCGCGAGCAGATCCAGCACGCGCTCTACGACATGCTGCGCGCGCGCCGCAGCGTCTGGACGGGATAGCTCCGTGCGCGTGCTCGTCACGGGTCTCGGCACCTTCTGGGGCAGCCGACTCGCCCAGGAGCTCGAGGCGCGCCGCGACGTCGAGGTGATCGTCGGCGTCGACACCACCGACCCGGTACTGCCGCTCGAGCGCACGGAGTTCGTGCGGGCCGACTCGTCGTACTCGATCCTCCAGCGCATCGTGCACGCGACGCAGGTCGACACGATCCTCCACACGCACCTGATCGTGGACTCGACCAAGCTCACCGGGCGGGCCATGCACGAGATCAATGTCATCGGCACGATGAACCTGGTGGCCGCGGCGGGAACCGTCGGCAGCCCGGTGCGTAAGATCGTGGTGAAGAGCTCGACGCTCGTGTACGGCTCGAACTTCCAGGACCCCTACTTCTTCCGGGAGGACACGCCCCGGACCCGCGGTCCCCAGACCCGCATCGAGCGGTCGCTGCTCGAGAGCGAATCGTTCGTGCGCGACTTCGCCGAGGACAACCCCCACGTGCTCGTCACCATGCTGCGGTTCTCGAACGTGCTCGGCGACCACATGCAGACGCCGTTCGCGCACGCGCTGCGCATGCCCGTCGCGCCCGAAGTCTTCGGGTTCGACCCTCGGCTCCAGTTCTTGCACGAGGACGACGTCGTCAACGCGCTCATGTACTCGACCACCCACGACGTCCCCGGGATCTACAACGTCGCCGGGGACGGCATCGTCACGTGGAGCGAGGTGTGTCGGATCCTCGGGAGGAGCCGCCTGCCGCTCCCGCCGCTCATGACGAACGCAGCCGCCGAGCCCCTGCGGCTCATCCGCGTGCTCGATCTGCCGCCCGAGATGCTGGCGCTCCTTCGCTACGGGCGGGGCGTCGACAACTCACGGTTCAAGCGGGCCGGATTCCGCTACAAGTACACGACCGCCGGCACGGTCGACGCCTTCGCCCGCAGCCTCCGCCTCGAGCGCGCGATCGGGTCGAGCAGCCCGGAGTACACGTACGAGCGCGACGTCGAGACGTTCTTCCGGCACTCGCCCGCGGTCGTGCGAGACGGCGGGTAGCGGCGTTGCCACTTCACGTCGAGGAGCGCGACCGTGTCGCGGTCCTCACGCTCGACGACCCCGACCGGCGCAACGCCCTGACGGCGGAGCTCGTGGGCGAGATCGTCGCCGCCGTCGATCGACTCGAGGACGACGAGGGCGTCGGCGCGCTCGTCGTGACGGGCGCGCCGCCCGCGTTCTGCTCCGGCGCCGACGTCGGCAGCCTCGCGTCCATGAGCAGCGCGCAAGAGAGGCGGCGCGGCGGCAACGAAGGTCTGCCGTCGATCTACGAGGGGTTTCTGCGCTTCTACCGCTGCATGTTGCCAACGGTGGCCGCGGTGAACGGGCCTGCGGTCGGCGCGGGAGTGAACCTCGCGCTCGCGTGCGACGTCCGCGTCGCGAGCCCCGAAGCGCGTTTCGACTGTCGGTTCGCCCGGATCGGGCTGCACCCCGGCGGCGGGCACACCCGCCTGCTCACCGAGGCCGTCGGTTCGCAGGCCGCGGCGGCGATGGTGCTCGCAGGTGAAGCGCTCGACGGCGAACGAGCTGCGGCGGTCGGATTGGCGTGGCGGTGCGTCGACGCCGGCGCGCTGCTCGACGAGGCGACGCGCCTCGCGGACCGGGCCGCCGACCTGCCCCGCGAGCTCGCCCGGCGGGTGAAGGCGTCGCTGCGCGAGACCCCGCGGCTCGCGTCGCTCGACGACGCCGTCACGCTCGAGCTCGAGCGTCAGCGCTGGAGCCTCGAGCAGGGATTCTTCGCCGAGCAACGCGCCAAAGCCAAGGCTCGACGCGCCTCGCCGTGAGCTTTCAATCAGTCGGCGTCGAGCCGGTGTTGCGGTGCTGACCGAACTGCGACACGAGGCGGGCGATCAGGGTCACGAGGAAGATCTGACCGACAACGGCCTCGAGGACCGACAGGCTCCGACCGAAGTCGCCGCGCGACACGAAGTCGCCGAACCCAACGGTCGTCAGGCACGCGTAGCTGAAGTACAGGTAGTCGAACTGGTCGACGGGCCCGTGGTCGGCGAAGAACGGCGGGTCGACTCGGCCGATCAGTGCGTACGCGAACCCGAACACCATGCCGATGAGCATGTACGCGCACACCGCGCCGAGGATCGTCGAGACCTGCACCTCGGGATGCCGGAGGATCCGGTTGATGATCACGACCGGCGTGACACATAGCAGGAGCGCGTAGATCAGGTAGATCGAGCCCGCGAAGGCCTCATTGTCGAGGACCGACTCGGCGATCACGACCATGTAAGCCACGACCAGAGCGATGACGGCCGCCCGCATCAGCTGCGGCCGGGCGCGCGACGCGTAGAGCGCGAGCAGGAGCATCGCTCCGACCGCGGGTGCGATGACCAGGCGCGTCCACCGACCGGGATCGACCTGCGAGAACAGGACGAACGTCAGGACGATGATCGCGAGCAGGAGACCGTACGCATCCTCCGTGGAGAACCGCTGCGCAATGCTCCGCGAGGCGCGCTGGCTCAGGTGAGGAACCGCCTCGTGATCTCGTCGCGGCGCACGCCCCACTCCTCGGAGGTGATCGCGTAGCGTACGTGGTCCTCCCACACGCCACGGATCTGGAGGAAACGCTCCGCCACGCCCTCATCACGCAAGCTGAGCTTCTCGGCCACGCGGCGGCTCGCCGCGTTGCGCGGGACGATGGCGGCCTCGATGCGGTGGAGGTGCAGCTCCTCGAAGCCGTACCGCAGGATCACGGCAACACCCTCGGGGATCAGGTTCTGTCCCGCGTGCGCGGAGTCGATCCAGTAGCCGACGAACGCGGATTGGAACGGCCCCCGCTGGACGCTGCCGAGGCTCACCTCGCCGATGAGCGACCCGTCCGGTAGGAAGAGGCCGAAGCCGTACGCGGTGTCGAAGTGGCGCTGGCGCTCCCACGCGCCGCACCGGGCGCGGAAGGCCTCGGGGTCCGTGACGGGGTCGGGGCTTCCGGGGTCGGCCAGGGGCTCCCATGGCTCGAGCCAGTCGCGGCTGCGCGTACGGACGTCGCGCCAGGCGTCGAAGTCGCTCCCCCGCAGCGGGCGGAGCTCGACGCGGGGCCCGCTGAGGATCGTGGGTTTGACGTTCCGCACACTCGTCATGACGCAGTGAACGGTAGCGTGATCCGCGGCGACGGCGGCTTTGCTGACCGGCGCCGCAAAGCCGGCGCTTGCCACGGCGACAGGAGGGATATATGCCCGAGGCTCCGGCGAGCGCCGACAACCGCCT
>JBKOZX010000024.1:0-5001 GCA_046726115.1 Actinomycetota bacterium
CGCCGCCGCCGCGGTGGTTGGGCTGGTCGCGACCGTCGTCGCGGGCGGGCTCGCGCTCGCGCTGCCGTCGGTCTCGGTCGCGTGCGCGAACGGCGTCGCCTACGGGGACGAGCGCCGCTACCCGCTGCGCACACCGCCTGTGCTGTGGCTGGGCCTGCTGCCCCTCGCCTCCCTGCTCGTCGCGGCCGGGCTCGTGAGCGGACCGCTGCTCCTCGCCGACGGCCGGATTGCAGTGGGGATCGCCGCCGTCGTCGTGGGCTTCCCGGCCGCCGCGCTCGCGGCGCGATCGCTCCACAGCTTGTCGGGGCGGTGGGCGGTGCTGGTCCCCGCCGGCTTGGTGCTCGTCGACCCGCTGACGCTGCCCGACCCCGTGTTGTTCCTGCGCGAGCGGATCGAAGCCCTAAAACGGGTACAACGACGCCAGCCCGCCGGTGCCGACGTGCTCGACTTGCGACTCGGCGCCCGGGGCGGATCGGTCGAGATGCGTCTCGATCGTGCCGTCGAGTTCCTGCAGACCCGGCGCGGGTTGCGCGGGTCGAGCGCGACGGATGCCACCGAGATTTGCTTCGCGACGGTCGACAGCCCGGATCTGCTCGTGACCGCCGCGTCACGCCGCATCCGAGTCGCCTGAGGGTCAGCGCAGCGCGACGTACGCAACGAATGCGGGGTATGCCGCGAGCAAGACGACGGCGCCGATCCGTCCGAGCCGGCCGCGGGGCGCGGCGAGCGCGACGACAGCAGTGAGCGCGGCGAGCATGATGACGAGCGGCCCGTGCAGGAGATCCGCGTCTGCGATCGACAGCGGGCGGACGAGCGCGGCCGCGCCGAGGCTCATCGTGGCGTTGTACGCGAACGAGCCGACCACCGCCGCGACGACCGCCTCGGTCACGCCGCGGCGAGCCGCCGACCACGCGAGGACAACGAGCTCAAGCGTCGTCGCGAAGCCGACGAGAGTGAGGCTGAGGTTGGTCTGGGTCGACTCGACGTCGGAGATCGATCGGATCGCCTCGACGAGCACGATCGAGCCGACTGCAAGCGCCGCCACGCCCACGAGCACCAGCGCGAGCTCCCGACCGACGCGCCGTGTGGGCGCGCCGTTTTCCGTCTCGCCGAGCTCGGCGACTTCCCCAAGGGCTGGCGGGCGTCGCTCGCGCAGCCAGATCGCCGCGACGTACCCGACGTAGAGGGCGATGAGCGACGCGCCGGCGACCCGACCGACGTGACCGTTCCAGGCGACGACCGCGGCCAGTGCGCCGAGCGGAAGCGCGAGCAGCGCGTAGCGACGCACCCGGCGTCCGAATGGCAGCGGCGCGACGAGCGCTCCGACCGGAAGCGCGATCAGGCACATCGCGATGTTCGCCCCGATGACGTCGCCGAAGGCGATCGCCGGCGCCTTGCGCAGGGACGCGGTGACCGTGGTGGCGAGCTCCTCCGGCTCGGCCCCGGCGAGGAGCAGCGCGAGCGCGAAGGCGCTGACGCCGAGCCGGCGTGATGCGACCTCGAGATGCTCGGCAAACAGCTCCGCGCCGACGACGACGAGCGCGATGCCGCCCGCGAACGCCACGACGGCGACAACCGTGGCCATTCGCGGCGACGCTACCGCTGCGCCTCGGGGTCGCGGTCGTCCCGAGCGACCACGTCGATCGCGACGCGCTCGCCGAGGTCAAGCAAGGTCCACCGCCGCGAAGAGTCATCGCGCTTCCCCGATGCGTGCGGTGGGAGCCAAATAGTCCCCCTACGCACGCATCGAGAGAGCGTTCAGGTCGCGATGCCGCCGCCGAGGAGCGTGTCGCCGTCGTAGAGCGCGACCACCTGCCCCGGAGCGACCCGCGGCTGGGGCCGGTCGAAACGCACACAGCTCCCGTCGAGACGGCCGGCCACCGGCGTCCCGTGCGCGCGCACCTGCACATCGACGCGGGCGTCGGGGTCGGGCACGGCGTTCACGAAGCGCAGGTCGTGTAGCTCGGCGCCGTCGCGCAACAAGTCCTCGCGATCGCCGAGGACGACGGTCGCGGTCGATGCGTCGAGGTCGATGACGTACTGGCGCTCGCCGGTGGCGACGCCGACGCCCCGCCGCTGCCCGATCGTGAACCGGGTGACGCCGTCGTGCGCGCCCAGCACCGCACCGGTGCGATCCGTCACGGCGCCGGGACGGGCGCCGGCGCGCTCGGCGAGGAACCGCTGGCGGTCGCCGCGGGTGATGAAGCAGACGTCCATGCTGTCCGGCTTGGCTGCCGTGCGCAGCCCGAGCTCAGCCGCGTGCTCCCGCACGCGCGCCTTCGTGAGCTCGCCCACCGGGAGCAGCGTCCGACCCAGCTCGGCCTGGCCCAGCATGTAGAGGACGTACGACTGGTCCTTTGCCGCATCCGTTCCTCGCCGCAGGCGCCAGCGGCCGCCGGCCTCGCGCTGCACGCGGGCGTGGTGGCCGGTCGCGACGGCGTCGAAGCCGAGCGCGTCGGCCCGCTCCAGCAGGCGGCCGAACTTGATCGACCGGTTGCACTCCACGCACGGGTTGGGCGTGCGACCGCAGGCGTAGGCGTCCACGTACGGCGCGACCACGCGGGCGTCGAAGTCGTCGGTGAAGTTGAAGACGTAGTGCGGAACGTCGAGCTGCGCCGCGACCCGCCGGGCGTCCTCCACGTCGGCGGCGCTGCAGCAGCCGGAATCCGATGCGCCGCCCCACAGCTTCAGCGTCACGCCAGTGACGTCGTAGCCGGCGTCGCGGAGCAGCGCGGCCGCGACCGACGAGTCGACGCCGCCGCTCATCGCGACCATCACCCGGGTCGGCGTGGTCATCGGGACGCGGGCGACGCCACCGCCGGCCGGAGCCGGTCGACCGCGCGCGGGATGACGTCCAGCGCCGTGTCGACGTCGGCGTCGGTCGACGCGTAGCCGAGGCTCAACCGGATCGACGACAGCGCGGCCTCCCGCGGCAGGCCCATCGCCGCCAGCACGTGCGACGGCTCGGTGGCGCCCGACGTGCACGACGAGCCTGCCGCCGCGCACACGCCTTCGCGGTCGAGCGCGACGAGGAGCGTCTCGGCCTCCACACCCGGGAACCCGATGTGGCAGTTACCGGCGATTTTGCGCGCCGGGTCTCCGTTCACGAACGAATCGGGCGCGCGGTCGGCGAGGCCGGCGGCGAGCCGATCGCGCAGCGCCCGGATCCGAACGACCTCGCCGGCGCGGCGCTCGCCGGTCAGCGTCAACGCGGCGGCCATCGCGACCGCGCCGGCGACGTTCGCGGTACCCGAGCGCAGCCCCCACTCCTGGCCGCCGCCCTCGATGAGCGGCTCGACGCGGGCGTCGCGGCGGCGGACGAACGCGCCGACACCCTTGGGCCCGCCGAACTTGTGCGCCGACACTGAGACAAGATCGGCGCGTCCTGCCGCCCGGGCGACGTCGAGCCACGGCACCGCCTGCACGGCGTCGGTATGGAGCGCGGCGTGGGGCGCGCGGGCGCGTACGAGCTCTGCGATCTCGTCGAGCGGCTGGATGGTCCCAACTTCGTTGTTGACCAGCATCACCGAGACGACGACGGTCCGGTCGTCGAGCGCGCCGGCCAAGGCATCAAGGTCGACCATGCCGGCGGCGTCGACGCGGACGCGTGTCACCCGGAAGCCGTCGCTCGCCAGCCGGCCGCAGGGTGCGAGCACGCCCTTGTGCTCGAACGCGGTTGTGACGACGCCGTCGCCGGCCCCGGCATCCCGGGCGGCGCGGGCGGCGCCCTTCACGGCGAGGTTGTCGGCCTCGGTGCCGCCGCCGGTGAGCACGACCTCTGCCGGCTCGGCCCCCAGTGCGGCCGCGATGCGCTCGCGGGCGTCCTCGAGGGCGGTCTTGGCCGCCCGCGCGCCGGCGTGCGCGCCCGACGGGTTGCCGAACGTGTCCGAGAGGAACGGCTCCATCGCGGCAATCGCCTCGGGATACATCGGCGTGGTCGCCGCGTAGTCGAGATAAGGCACGAGTTGGAGTGTACGAGCCGGGCGACGTCCCGATTTCGGGGTTCGGTGACATCCTGGGAGCGATGGACGCGCGCCGCGAGGGCCGGCCGGCGGTGGCGGTGATCGCCATCACAGCGTTGATCGCGGCGGCGGCCGTATCGGGGGTCGCGGCGCCGAAGCGGCGGGTGATCCTGTACGGCGACTCGCTGGCGTCGGAGTCCCGCGACTGGTTCAGCTTCGCGATGCAAGCGGGCGGTGGGGCGGACGTGGTGGACCGCACACTTGGCGGAACGGCCATCTGCGACTGGCTGGACAAGATGCGCGGCGACGCGCACGACTTCCAGCCGTCGGCAGTCGTGCTCGAGTTCGTCGGCAACAACGTGACCCACTGCGTGCAGGGTCCCACCGGACCGCTCACCGGGGCTGCGCTCGTCGCGCGCTACCGCGACGACGCCCGCACCGCGACGGCGATCTTCGCCGGTCTCGGAGTCCGCGTGTACTGGGTGGGCGCGCCGGCGGTGGCGCCGGCGTCGCCGACCACGGCCGCCGACATCACGGACGTGCGCCGCGCCGAGGCGGCAGACGCCGGCCGGTGGACGTTCGTACAACCGCCCTTCGACCGGGTGGCGTACGTCGACGCGGGCCAAGCCGTGCTCGATCACGGCAGGTACACCAGGACGTTGCCGTGCCTTCCCAACGAAGGTGCCGACGACGGCTGCGCGGACGGCCGCATCCAGGTCCGGGCCGACGACGGCGTGCACTTCTGTCCGGCCGGAGTGGTGCAAGGCGGGGGTCGGTGTCCCGTCTACTCCGGCGGGGCGGCTCGGTTCGGCATCGCGATGGCGGCGCCCGTCCGGCGCGACCTCGGGCTGTGACCGCCGGCACGCATCGACCCGTCGGGGGCGGCGGAATAACTGTCACACCCCGCAGCGATACTCCTGGCATGGGTACGCAACTTCGACTCGTCAAGGTCGCCACGCAGACGGCGAAGACGACGCGGACGGCGCAGAACAAGCGCCGCCGGACCGAGCCGGCTCGCCGCAGCCGCCGGGCCGTGCAC
>JBKOZX010000025.1:0-6897 GCA_046726115.1 Actinomycetota bacterium
AACCTCAAGAGCGTGTTCTACGGGTGCCAGGCAGCGCTGCGGGTCATGACACTCCAGAAGTCGGGGAGCATCGTGAACATCTCGTCGGGCGCGATCGACACTCCTGCGCCGACGCTGGCGTGCTACGCGATGACGAAGGCCGGCGTCGCGATGCTCACCAAGACGCTGGCGATGGAAGCGGGTCAGCACGGCATCCGCGTGAACGCTCTCGCACCCGGCGTGATCCTCACGAACTTCTCGCGGCAGCACTTCGTCGACGCCGACGGGACGGTGAACGAGGAGCGCCTCCAGCAGTACAAGCAGCGGTTCGGCGCGATGGCGCCGATCGGTCGCATCGGCACACCCGACGACATCGCCTGGGCGATCCTGTACCTCGTCTCCGACGCGGCGTCGTTCGTCACCGGCCAGATCATCCGCCCGAACGGCGGTGTGTCGATGCCGTGGTAGCGATCGTTACCGCGACAACGCGCTGACGAACTGACGGCGACGGTCCGCCCCGAGCGCGGCACGGGCGGCGTTGGCGCCGCACGCACCGTGCACTCCACCGCCGGGATGCGCCGACGCCGACGCGAGGAACAGGCCGCGGATCGGAGTCTCGGCCCGGCCCAGACCGATGGTCGGACGGAAGATGAGCTGCTGGTGCAGCTGCGCCGTACCGCCGTTCACGGCTCCGCCGACGAGGTTGGCGTCGGCGGCCTCGAGCATCGGCGGCGCGAGGACGCGGCGGGCGACGACTCGGTCGGCGAACCCGGGCGCGCGCGCTTCGAGCTCGCGCTCGACGCGCGCCGCGAACGCCTCGGTCTCGCGCTCGTCCCACTTGCCGGTGAGGTCGCCCCCGGCGTCGCCGAGCGGGCGGTGCGGGACGTGCGTATAACCCCACAAGCTCTCCGTCCCGGCCGGTGACCGCGTCGGGTCGGACGTCGTCATCTGGCCGATGAGCACGAACGGGTGGGCCGGGATGTGACCCGTCGCGAGCTGGGCCGACACGTCCGTGAGATGGTCGAGCGAGTCGCCGAGGTGGACCGTGCCGGCGCGCTGGGCGGGCTCGGCCGACCACGGCACGGGACCGTCGAGCGCCCAGTCGATCTTGACGGTGGCGTGGTCGAACGTGAAGGCGCGCATGCCTTCGAGGACGCGCGCCGGGAGGTGCTCGGGCCGTACGAGCGAGCCGTAGAGCGCGGGCGCGCCCACGTCGGCGAGCACGGCCCGCCGCACGGCGATCTCGTCCCCCGCGTCGGTCCGCACCGCGACCGCCCGCCGGCCCCGTACTTCGATCCCTGTGACCGCGGTCGAGCACATGACGCGCCCGCGGCGCGTATCGAGCCGGCGGACGAGCGCGTCGGTCAGCCTTCCTGCGCCACCCTCGGGCACCGGGAAGCCGTGCTCCTGGCCCAACGACGCGAGCACCCAGCCGAAGAAGCCACCGAGAGCCATCTCGGGCCCGAGGTCGGTGTGGAGCGTGTTGCCGGCGAGCAGCAACGCGCCGCCCTCGCCCGTGAACGTCTCGCGGGCGAGGCTGCGTACCGGTAGCAACGCGAGCCGCGCGAAGCGCGCCCACTCGCGCGGGCCGAGTGCCACGGCCAGACGACCGCCCGCTTTGACCGGCGGGAAGGGCGTCAGCAGCGCGTCGACGAGGTGGCGGCCCACTCGCTGCCACCGCGCGTAGAGCGCGCGCCACGCGGCGCCGTCGCCAGGCGCGTAGTTGTCGAGCGAGGCGGCCGTCTCGTCGACGTCGGTCGACAGGACGGCGCACCCGCCGTCAGGCGTCGGGTGCGCGAGCGCGAGCGGCGCGTGCCGCCACCGCAGTCCGTGGGCCTCGAGCTGCAGCCCCCGGATGACGGGAGACGCCGCCGCGAGCGGGTAGAACGCGCTGAACCGGTCGTACGTGAAGCCCTCGGTGAGCAGGGCGCTGCGGACCGCGCCCCCCGGTTCTGGCTGCGCCTCGAGCACGAGCACGTCCCAGCCTTCGTCGGCGAGCAGGTTGGCGGCGACGAGGCCGTTCGGCCCGGCGCCGACGACGACCGCGTCGGGAGTCGACACCGCCATCTACCGAGCCTCCTGCTCCGCTCGGCGCCGGCGGCAGTCCTCGAGGAGCTCGAGCACCTGGCTGTCGACGTCGGAAGCCTCCGGCCCGTACCCGAGCACCGCAGTCCCGAGCGCGCCGCAGTGCGGGCACGCGAGCCCGACCACCGCCAGCATGTCGGCGGGATCGGACGCGCCCTCCAGCCGGCGGAGATGGCGGAACACGGTGTCGTCAGCGGGGGACAGGCGGTGGCACGTGAGGCACTCGACCTGTCCGCCCTCGCGGGGCATGAACTGGCCGGTGAACCCGAGCGATTCGAGCTCACCCAGCGCGTCGAGGATCGTCTCGTCCTCGCCCTCACCGGGCACGTAGTCCATCAGCTTCGACGCTACCCGCCTCCTCGCGGCGCTCACCCATTCCCCGATGTCACTGACGGTCGCGTCACGCTGCGCCCGAAACGGCGCCTGACCTGGTACAATACCGTTCAGCGAGCACATCAACCACGGCTCGCGGGTCACCTCATCGCTTCCGTTCGCGTTTTCGCGCACGGGTCCGAGGAGACCCACCGCCGCAGGATGCGGCGGGCGCCACCAACGAAAACGCAACGGAAAGCGAGTTTCCCCTTGTCACCCACGTTCGAGACCCTCGGCGTTGCTGCCGATCTGGTCGCCGCGCTCGCGCGCGACGACATCACCGAACCGTTTCCCATCCAGGCCCTGACCATCCCCGACGCCATGGCCGGCCGCGACCTCTGCGGCAAGGCCAAGACCGGGTCGGGCAAGACGCTCGCGTTCGGGTTGCCCCTGCTCGAGCGCATCGGCCGGGCGGAGCCGAAGACCCCGCGGGCCCTCGTGCTCACGCCGACCCGCGAGCTGGCCAACCAGGTCAAGAACGTGCTCGCGCCCCTCGGCAAGGTCCGAGGCCTGCGCGTCTCGGCCGTCTACGGCGGCGCGTCGATGGAGCGCCAGATCAGCGCCCTCCACAAAGGCGTCGACGCCGTGATCGGCACGCCCGGCCGGCTCATCGACCTCCTCGAGCGACGCGAGCTGTCGTTGCGCGCCGTCGAGGTGCTCGTCATCGACGAGGCAGACCGGATGGCCGATCTGGGCTTCATGCCCCAGGTGCAGAAGCTTCTCCACCGCATCGAGTCGGAGCACCAGACGATGCTGTTCTCGGCCACGCTCGACGGCGGGGTCAAGCAGCTCGTGCACCGGTACATGCGCGACCCAGTCCGCCACGAGGTGGAATCACCCGAGGCGACGGTCGATGAGATGCAACACCGCTTCCTGCACGTGCACCAGATGGACAAGGTGAAGGTCGCGACCGCCATCAGCCGCGGCGTCGACAGGACGCTCGTCTTCGTTCGCACCAAGCGGGGCGCCGACCGGTTGGTCAGCCAGCTCCGCCGTGAGGGCGTACGGGCCGGTGCGATCCACGGCGATCTCCGGCAAGGCGCCCGGGAGCGCGCCCTCGCCGACTTCGGCCGCGGAAAGCTCTCCGTGCTCGTCGCGACCGACGTTGCCGCACGCGGCATCCACGTCGACGCCGTCGACGTGGTCATTCATTACGACCCGGCCGAGGACGAGAAGGCCTATCTGCACCGGTCGGGACGGACCGCACGCGCCGGTGAAGCCGGCGTGGCGGTGACACTCATGTTGTGGAATCAGGAGAACTTCGTGCGCGTCGTGCAGCGACGCCTCGGCCTCGACGAGCCGATCGTCGAGGTGTTCTCGAACGACCCCCGTCTCGCCGAGCTCGATGCCTTCGAGACGGCTGACACGGCAGTCGCCTAAGGCGACTCGCGCGTCAGCGAGTTCGGCTTCTGCGTCCGCGCGTCTCCTCGGGGTCGAGCACGCGTACGTGACTTGGCCCGACCTCGTGCTCGGGCTCGATGACGTCGATGGTGCCGCGTCGCCGCGCTTCGGCGATCATGCGGCGGCTGGTCACACGCCGCGCGCGCTGCGCCATTACCACCCGTCGTCGGAGCACGACGATGACCGCGAGCACGACGACGAGCAGGAAGAGCAGCACGTTGGTGAGCGTGAAGATGCCCCCTCCGCCACCGTTGTGCTTGGGCCGTGGACGCGGGACGGTCGTCGGGGAAGGCGCCGGCGTCGGGTTGGCCTGCCCGCCGGAGATGCCGGGCACGAGCGTCGGACGCCCCAGGACGGAGGGCAGGTTGACGAGCGCCTCCAAGCGGTCTTGCGCGCTGCTCGACCGCACCGGCGGCAACGTCTCCTTGGCGCCCTTCCCTTTCGCGTCGGGCTTCGAGAAGAAGCCCTGATCCAGCTGCGCGGACCCGAACGGGATCGGGTTCGGCGAGCCCATGACGACGACGATCATCGTGCGGTTGGCGCGGGTGGCGGCGCCGACGAGCACACCGCCGCCGGCCTTGATGCTCTCGCCCTGCTCGAGGCCGACCGCGCCCTGGTAGCGGTCGAGGAAGTCGTTCTGGTTGGTGATCGTGCGACCGAGCCCCGGGCCGTTCACCACGCGTGAGTGAGCCCGAGTCGTGTCGGACAGCTGCCGGTCGGCGAGCACTGCGCGTGCCAGGACGGCGAGATCCCAGGCGCTGGCGGTGTTGGGGGTGGTCGCGTTGTCGTCGTCACCGAGCGGGTCGTTCCACGTGCTGTCGCGCATCCCTATCCGCTTGGCCTGCGTGTTCATTTCGCCGGTGAATCCCTGGATCGACCCGGACGCGGTCTCGGCGAGCGCGTAGGCGGCGTCGTTCGCCGAGTTCATCAGCAGTGCGTTCAGCAGGGGCGGGACGGCCCACGCCCCGCCGGACGAGATGCCGAGCTTGGGCCGGGGCACAGCCGTCGCCTGCGGGCTCACCAGCACCGGGTTGGTCTTCGTCGCGTCGAGCGGCTCGACCGGCATCCGCTGCACGACGGTGAGCGCGGTCATGAGCTTGCCGGCGGAGTCGGGCGGCAGCGGCTGGTGGAAGTTCTTGCCGTTGAGAACCACGCCGGAGTCGGCGTCGACGAGGATCCAGGCCTGGCCCACGGCGGGTGACGCCTGCGCCGGGCCGGGCGTCGCCCCGGCCGCAAGGGGCGCGCCGATCGCCGCGACAGCCAGCGTGCACGCCGACACACAGGAAAGGAGGAGCCGAGCCGCCCGCACCACGGCGGCCAAGGCTAGTGGCACGCCCAAAACGTGCATCGGCGGCGCGCAAGCGTGCCACGATGGGCTGCATGACGCGCGTCTCGCGCCGAGCAGGCGAGATCACCGAGTCGGCGACGCTGGCCGTGGACGCCCGGGCGAAGGCGCTCCAGGCGGCCGGCGAAGACGTCATCGGCTTCGGCGCCGGCGAGCCCGATTACCCGACGCCCGAGCACATCGTGGTCGCGGCCGTCGAGGCGGCCCGTGATCCCCGCAACCACCGGTACTCGCCGACCGCGGGGCTTCCCGAGCTTCGCCTCGCCATCGCCGCGAAGACCCGCCGCGAGTCGGGCGTGGACTGCGAGGCGTCGCAGGTGCTCGTCACCAACGGGGCCAAGCACGCGGTGTACGAGGCGTTGCAGACGATCGTCGACCCCGGCGACGAGGTGCTGCTCCCGGCGCCGTACTGGACGACGTACCCCGAGGCCATCTCGCTCGCCGGCGGTGAGCCGGTCGTGGTGCCGACCACCGAGGCAACCGAGTTCCGGGTGACGGTCGAGCAGCTCGACGCCGCCCGCACCCCGCGCACGAAGGCGCTGTTCTTCGTGTCGCCCGGCAACCCGAGCGGCGCCGTGTACCCACCCGCCGAGGTGAAAGCGATCGGACGGTGGGCGCTCGAGAACGGCGTCTGGGTGATCGCCGACGAGATCTACGAGCACCTGACGTACGGAAAGCACCGGTTCACGTCGATGCCGGGGCTGGTTCCCGACGTCGCCGGCACGACGCTCATCGTCAACGGCGTCGCCAAGACGTACGCGATGACCGGATGGCGGGTCGGATGGATCGTCGGTCCCCCCGACGTGATGCAGGCGGCCATCAACCTCCAATCGCACTCGACGTCCAACGTCGGCAACGTGTCGCAGCGGGCGGCGATTGCAGCCCTGACCGGCGACCTCGAGGCCGTCGCGGCGATGCGCGCCGCGTACGAACGGCGCGGCCGCCGCATGCACGAGCTGCTGTCGACCATCCCGGGCGTGACCTGCATCGAGCCTCAGGGCGCCTTCTACTGCTTCCCGTCTTTCGAGGGCGTGCTCGGCCGTGAGATCGCCGGGAGGACCCCGCGCACCACCATCGAGCTCGCCGCGTTGCTCCTCGACGAGGCCAAGGTGGCCATCGTCCCCGGCGAGGCGTTTGGCGCCCCCGGGTACGCGCGCCTCACCTTCGCGGTGTCAGACGAGAACATCGAGGAAGGCGTGCAGCGGATCGCCAAGCTCCTCGGCTGACGGTCGCCGTCGCAGGCTCCGGCTCCTGCGGCGACGGCCGGCAAAGCCGCCGCCGCCGCCGCGGCGGGCTGACACCGGGCGCCACCGGCGTCAAAAGCCCCCGAGCTCCGACAGGTCACCGGTAGGGTCGACTCATGGCCCCGCGCGTCCTCGTCGCCGAACCGATCGCCCTGCGGGGGGTCGAGGCGCTGCGCGAGGCCGGCCTCGAGGTCGACGAGCGCCTCGACATGGACCCCGACGAGCTGCTCGAGGCCGTGAAGGGCGCCGCGGCGATCATTGTCCGCAGCGCAACCCCGGTCACCGCCGAAGTGCTCGAGGCCGCCGCCGACCTGGTCGTCGTCGGGCGCGCCGGCATCGGCCTCGACAACGTCGACGTCGCGGCGGCGACCCGCCGCGGTGTGATGGTGGTCAACGCGCCGCAGTCGAACGTCCTGTCCGCCGCCGAGCACACGATCGCGTTGCTGCTCGCCCAGGCCCGCAACATCCCAC
>JBKOZX010000026.1:0-1466 GCA_046726115.1 Actinomycetota bacterium
GCCCCGGGTCGTCGAGTTGCTGCTCGTCACAACGGTGCCGGCAATGGTGCTCGCCGACGGTGGTCTTCCGTCACTCACCCTGATCGGCGCGGTGCTGGTGGGGGGCGCGCTCGCCGCCGGCGGTGCCAACACGATCAACTGCTGGATCGAACGCGACCGCGACCGCGTGATGCACCGCACGCAGCGGCGGCCGCTGCCTTCCGGGAAGATCGATCCTCGCCATGCGCTCGTGTTCGGCGTCGTCCTCGAAGCGGTGGCGTTCGTATGGCTCTGGTCGACCGTGAACCTGCTGTCGGCCGCGCTCGCGGCCAGCGCAATGCTATTCTACGTCTTCGTGTACACCATCTGGCTCAAGCCACGGAGCCCGCAGAACATCGTCATCGGTGGGGCGGCGGGGGCGGTGCCCGTGCTCGTGGGTTGGGCCGCGGTGACCGGCCGGCTTGCGGCGCCCGCATGGGTGCTGTTCGCCATCGTGTTCTGCTGGACGCCGCCGCACTTCTGGGCCCTGTCGCTGCGGTACCGGGACGACTACGCCGCCGCCGGGATCCCGATGCTCCCGGTCGCGCGCGGGATCGCCACCGCCGTGCGACAGATCCTCGTGTATTCGGTGATCGTCGTCGCGGTCACGATGTCACTGTTCTTCTTCGAGAGGATGGGGGTGGTGTACTTCGTCGCCGCCGTCGGGCTGGGCGCCGCCTTCGTCTGGCAGGCGTTCGAGCTCCGGCGCGACGCGAGCCCTCGGCGCGCCATGCGGCTGTTCTCCTTCTCCAACATTTACCTGGCCTTGCTCTTCGCATCCATTGCCGTCGACACCCTCGTCCGATCCCGCTAGGCGCCCCACGCGCCGCCGCGCCTGGCTCGTCGTCCTCGCCGGCGTCCTCACCGTCGGGCTCGTCGCCGGCGTGGTCGGCGCCGTGCTCGCGGGAGGATCGGACAGCGGCGGCACGATGAGACCGGGCTCGGTCTCGGGCACAGGCGGCGACGTCGGCTCCGCTGCGCCCGACTTCCAGGTCCCCGCGCTCGACGGAGGCGGCGACGTGCACCTCGCCGACTTCCGCGGGCGACCGGTGATCGTCAACTTCTGGGCGTCATGGTGCAACCCGTGCCGCCAGGAGTTCCCGCTCCTGCAGCAAGCCCTCCGCGATCACCGCCCCAACGGTCTCGCCGTGGTCGGCGTGACCTACCAGGACATTCCCGGTGACTCGCGTGACTTCGTGAAGAAACGGAACGCAACGTGGCCGCAGGGCGTCGACGACAATGGCGAGGTGGCGCAGGCCTTCGGCGTACGCGCGATCCCGCAGAGCTTCTTCGTGCGGCCCGACGGAACCATCGCGGCACGCGTGTTCGGCATCACCACCGCCGCCGCACTCGCCGACCCGCTCGCCAAGCTGCTGGGCCAGTAGCGCTCGGCGCGCGCGGTCACTCCTCCCAGCGAAAGACCGACGCGGCGAGGAGCGGCATGGCGA
>JBKOZX010000027.1:0-2343 GCA_046726115.1 Actinomycetota bacterium
GCTCGTGTTCGCGCAGAAAGCCAATGCCGTGATGCAGCATCAGCCCGAGGGCGGTGTCATCGTCAACATCTCAAGCGTGAGCGGGATGCGCCCGTCTCCCGGAACCGCCGCGTACGGAGCGGCGAAGGCCGGGTTGCTCAACCTCACACAGACGCTGGCCGTCGACTACGCCCCGAAGGTGCGGGTGAACGCCGTGACTGCGGGCCTGGTGAAGACGGAGCAGTCGCACCTCTTCTACGGCGACGAGGAGGGGATCGCGGCCGTCGGCGCGACCGTGCCGCTCGGGCGCATGGCCGAGCCGTCCGACGTCGCCGACGTGTGCCTGTTCCTCGCCTCCCCGCTGGCCCGTTACGTCAGCGGCGAGAGCATCGTCGTGCACGGCGGCGGCGAGCGCCCCGCCTACCTCGACGCCGCGAAGAACACCGCCACCTCGTGATGCGTGCGCTCGGGTCCAAAGAGTCCCCAGCGCACGCATCAGGGATGTTGGCTGCTGACGGAGACGACCTCGCCGGTCATGTACGTGCAGTAGTCGCTGGCGAGGAACACGATCACGTTGGCGACCTCCCAGGGCTCGGCCGAGCGGCCGAACGCCTCGCGGGCCACGAGCTCGTCGATCGCGTCCTGCGGCATGACTTTGGCGAGGTTCTCGTGGACGGCGAGGCTCGGCGCAACCGCGTTGACGCGGACACCCGCCGGCGCCGCCTCGATGGCTGCACACCTCGTCAGCGCCATCACGCCCGCCTTCGCGGCCGCGTAGTGCGCCTGCCCTGCCTGGGCGCGCCAGCCGAGCACCGACGCGTTGTTCACGATCACGCCTTGCCGGCGCGGGAGCATGTGCTGCAACGCGGCCCGCGTCGCCCGGAATGTCCCGTTCAGAGTCACGTCCAGCACACGTGACCACTGCTCGTCGGTCATGTCGACGAGGTTGGCCATGCCACCAAGGCCAGCGTTGTTGACGACGACGTCGAGGCCTCCCGTCGCGCCGACCGCGGCCTCGAACATCGCGTCGACCTGGCGCTGGTCGGTGACGTCGCACACTGCCGTGGTCGGGCGTGTGCCCGCGACTTCCTCGAGCTGCTCGGCCGCTTCACCGAGGCGGCGCTCGTGTTGGTCGCTCAGCACGACGACCGCGCCTTCTTCAGCGCAGCGCTTGGCGGACGCGAACCCGATGCCGGTGCCGGCGGCCGCGGTCACGAGCACGGACTTCCCGTCGAGGAGGGCGTGACTGGTCGGGGAGTCGGACGGCGGCGTCACGTGAGGACCTTCGGCTCGGGTGGGAGGCCGAGCGCCCGTTCGCCGATGACGTTGCGCTGGATCTGGTCGGCACCGCCGTAGATGGTGTCGGCCCGCGTGAACAGGAACAGACGCTGCGCCGCGCTGAGCTCGTACGGCGCAGCGGTGGCGATTGCAGCGTCGGGGCCGAGCACGTCGACCGCCAGCTCGCCGAGCCGCCGGTGGAACCCGGCCCAGTACAGCTTGTGGATCGCGGTCAGCGGCGTCACCGAGCCGCTCGCCATCGACGTCAGGCTGCGCAACGCGTTGTACCGCATGATCCGCAGCCCGATCCACGCGCCGGCGAGCCGCTGGCGGATGACCGGGTCCGACGATCGCCCGTTCTTCTTGGCTGTCTCGGTGATCTCCACCAGCTCGTTCTCGAACGCCAGCTGCTGCCCGAGCGTCGACGCGCCGCGCTCGAAGGCCAGTGTGCCCATGGCGACCTTCCAGCCGTCGTTCACCTCACCGACGACGTTGCCGGCGGCGGTCCGTGCACCGTCGAAGAACACCTCGTTGAACTCGGACGTGCCCGTGAGCTGGACGATGGGCCGGATCTCGACGCCGTCCTGGCGCATCGGCACGAGGAGATACGAGATCCCGCGGTGGCGGGGAGCCTCGCGATCGGTGCGACACAGCACGAAGCACCAGTCGGCCCACTGCGCGAGCGAGGTCCAGATCTTCTGGCCCGTGATGACCCACTCTTCGCCGTCACGCTCGGCCCGTGTCTGCACGTTGGCGAGGTCCGACCCCGCGTTCGGCTCCGAGTAGCCCTGGCACCACACCTCGTCGCCGGAGGCGATCTTCGGCAGAAAGCGTCGCTTCTGCTCGTCGGTGCCGAAGTGCAGGATCGTCGGGCCGATCAGGCCCTCGCCCACGATCCCGATGCGGCCGGGGCCGCCGGCGCGGGCGTACTCCTCGTAGAAGATCACCTGTTGGAGCAGCGTGGCGTCACGCCCGCCGTACTCCTCGGGGAATGAGAGACACGTCCAGCGGGCGGCGCCGAGCGCGCGCTCCCACGCGAGCCGCTCCTCGAACAACGCGTGCTCGTCACCCGGGCCGCCCCGGCCG
>JBKOZX010000028.1:0-4262 GCA_046726115.1 Actinomycetota bacterium
TTGAGCGTGCACACGAGCGGGAGGAACCGGCCGCTCGCGTCGGCGAACCCGGCCACGTACCCCTTGGGATCGGCGACCGGCTTCTCGCTCACCGTGTACACGGTGCCGGACGTGCCGAGCGAGATCGCGACCTGCCCGGGCTCGAGGGCCACGCCGAGGGCGGCGGCCATGTTGTCGCCGGTACCGGGCGCGATCACCGCGCCCTCGCGTTCGCGCACGATGTCGGTCGGACCGAGCACCTCCGGCACGCACGAGGCCCAGTCCTTGGCGTCGTCGACGACGTCGAGCAGGTCGGGACGCCACCGACCCTCCGCCGGCGACCAGTACCCGGTGCCGGACGCGTCGCC
This sequence comes from Actinomycetota bacterium, assembly GCA_046726115.1. Classification (GTDB taxonomy): domain Bacteria; phylum Actinomycetota; class Acidimicrobiia; order IMCC26256; family JACDBD01; genus JALZAA01. The sequence continues at coordinate 348 of JBKOZX010000028.1, forward strand.
CCGGTCGGTCGTGAACCGGCCGCTCATGCGGTACGTAAGCCAGTCGTGCGGCAGGAGCACCTGCGCAATGCGGTCGAAGTGCTCCGGCTCGCAGCGGTGCAGCCACGAGAGCTTGCTGATCGTGAGCGCCGAGACGGGCATCGACCCGCACGCCGCCGTCCACGCCTCGGGGCCGCCGAGCTGCTCGACGAGCCACTGCGCGTCCGGCGCAGACTCGGTGTCGTTCCAGAGCTTGGCCGGGCGGATCACCTGCCCGTCGCGGTCGAGCGCGACGAGCCCGTGCTGCTGGGCGGCGATGGCCATCGCGACCACGGCGATCGACCCGGCCTGCTGGCGGGCCTCCACCAGGGCCTCCCGCCACGCCTCGGGGTCCTGCTCGCTGCGCGGGGGCGAGGTCGACGGGTGCGGAGCGCGACCGGAGCCGACCAGCTCACCGCTGTCGGCGTCGCGCATCTCGACTTTCGTCGACTGGGTGGACGAATCCACTCCGAGGACGAGTGCCAACCAGCCTCCCTGAAAAAAGGCGAGGGCTCACCCGACGGCACAGTGAACCACGTTTGGGCGGTACCGACCCCGGCGCCGGTCACGGGGCGTGGGTGCTTCGCGCGCTTCGCGCGTTCGGTCAGCGGACCATCAGCGCACGCCGAGGAGCAATTCGGTCACGAGCTGGTCGAGGCGCTCGTTGCCGTAACCGCGAGCGGCGAGGGCGTCGAGGTCGATCCGCTCGTCGCGCAGCCGGGCCACGGCCTCGGACGAGTACCCGTCGGGGAGAATGCGCTCGGTGAGACCGTCGGCCTGCGCTTCGAGCAGGGCCTCGGCGATCTCGGGGTCGGTGCGGAACCGCGCCGCCTTCTCCTTCAGGATCAGGTACGTCCGCATGCAACCGCGGGCGAACTCCCACACACCGTCGACGCTCTCGGTGCGGTACGCGTGCGCGTCGAAGTGGCGCATGCCCTCCCACTCGGCGTCCTCGAGCAGCCGCACGAGGTAGAAGGCGTCACGGACGCCCTCGGAGCCGAACCGGAGATCCTGGTCGTACTTCCCGGAGACCTGACCGTTGAGGTCGATGTGGAACAGCTTGTCCGCCCACAGCGCCTGCGCGACTCCGTGGTGGACCGACAGGCCCGACATGGTCTCGTGCGCGAACTCGGGATTGACGCCGACCATCTCGGGATGGGCGAGCTCGTGGATGAACGCCAGCGCGTGCCCGACGGTCGGGAGGAAGAGCTGGCCGCGCGGCTCGTTGGGCTTGGGCTCGATCGCGATGTCGAGCTCGTAGCCGCGGTCGACGATGTAGTCGCAGCACAGGTTGACCGCCTCCGCGTAGCAGTCGAGCGCGGTGGGGACGTCCTTGGCGGCGTCGCACTCGACGCCCTCGCGCCCGCCCCACATGACGTACACCTCGGCCCCCAGCTCGGCACCGAGGTCGATGGCGTCGAACGTCTTGCGCAGGGCGTGCTTGCGCACCTGGGGATCGTTGGCGGTGAACGCGCCGTCCTTGAACACGGGGTTCGAGAACAGGTTCGTGGTCGCCATCGGCACCTTCATGCCGCTGTCGTCGAGGGCGCGCCGGAACCGCTTGAGGATCTGCTCGCGCTCGGCGGACGACGAGCCGGGCGGAACGAGGTCGTCGTCGTGGAAGTTGACGCCGTAGGCGCCGAGCTCGGCGAGCTTGCCGACGGTGGCGACGGGATCCAGCGCCGGGCGCGTCTCGTTGCCGAACGGATCGCGCCCGCGGTTGCCGACGGTCCACAACCCGAACGTGAAGTGATCGCCCGCCGTCGGCACGTACTCGTCAGCCATCGGTGCCCTCCTCCGATGCGTGCGCTGGGGGACTATTTGGGTCCCTACGCACGCATCATGGTCGCGCCTGGCGGCGGAAGAAATCCCAGATGACCTGGGTGGCGTCGAGGTCGGGGCTGGGCGGGTCGTGACCGGCCAGCGGCGGCGACGACCCGGGCCACTCGTGCCCGCTGCCCTCGACGGTGTACAGCTCCACGGTCGTGCCGGCGGCGCACGGCGCCCACGTGCTGTGCGTGACCGGGCCGTCCTGCTGGACCTGCGTGTCGGGCGGACAGCCGTCGTACTCGCGCCACGCCGTCAGCGACCGTTGTGCGCTGGCGAACGTCACCGTCTGGTCGGCCAGGCCGTGCACGACGACCATCGACACCGGCTGCGACGGCTGACAACCGGGCGTGGCGCCCTCCACCGGCGCGATGGCGGCGACACGATCCGAGAGCGCGCAGCCGATCCGGTACGCCATCGCGGCGCCGTTCGACATCCCGGCCACGTACACGCGCGTCCGGTCGATGGGGAAGGCGCCCTCCAGATGGTCGAGGAGCGCGGTGAGGTAGTGCACGTCGTCGGCAACGCGGTAGTCGAGCACGGCGTTCCACTGGTCGAGAGCGCCCTGCGGGTAGACGACGAAGAACCCGTCCCGATCGGACAGCGGGTTCCAGTGGTAGCGGGTCTCGACGCGGGCGGCGTTGCCCATCGCGCCGTGCAGGACGACGACCAGCGGCGCCGGCCGGGCGGGGTCGAACGCGACCGGTGTGTGCAACCGGTACGTGCGCGTGTCACCGTCGACGGGGAGACCCAGAACCACGGTCGTCCCGGGCGCCGCGCCGTCGGGCAGCGTGGACGGGACGGTCGCGCCCGGCGCCGTCGGGGCCGGGGATGTGGCCCCTGTTGTGCGCGGCTTCACCGAGGTGCGGCCGGTCGAACCGCTGCACGCGGCGGCGATCGAGGCTACGAGGGCAATCAGCACGACACGGCGACGCACGCATCATGTTCGCGCCGTGACTAGGGTGCGCGCTCATGACGACGACACCGCCGCCTCCGCCGCCCGACGCCCCGCCGCCCTCGCAGCCTCCCCCGCCGCAGCAGCCGCAGCAGCCGGCGGCGGTCCCGCCGCCGTCGTTGACGCCGGCGGAGCGGTTCGGCATGGCCTACGGAGCCCGGTCCCAGACCGACTACTACTTCGAGGGCCTGGGAATGGTGATCTTCCTCACGATCATCACGTGCGGCATCTTCGGCTTCTACGTCTTCTACCAACTGATGCGGCGGATGCGCGACCACAACCGCCGCCGCCTCGACCTGCTCGAGTCGGCGACCGAGGTCGCCTGGCAGCGGGCGAGCGAGCAGGGGGCCGCCGAGGAGCTGCGGCCGAACTTCGAGCGCATCGCGACGAACCTCGCCGTGATGCGCCAGATGACGACCGACTTCCGCGACCCCGGCATCTGGTTGCTGCTCGCCATCCTCACGTCGATCGCGTACTTCGTCGGGTTCGTGTTCCTCGACCAGGACCTGGTCAGGCATGACCAGGCCGAGGGCGCGGTCGAAGCCGAGCTCAGCGCCGTGTTCGCCCGGCTGGGCCAGACCGTCCCCGCGCCCGAGCCCGGGCGCATGAAGGGCAAGCAGAACTACGCCGGCCGCATCGTCGCCACCATCTTCTCGTGCGGCGTCTACTTCGACTGGTGGATGTACAACGAGATGGACGACGTGAACAAGCACTTCCTCTGGAACTGGCCCTGGGAGGACTCGCTGGCGGGCGCGGTCAACGCGATGGCCCCCGCGGCGTGACACGACCGTGACCGCCACGCCACCGCCGCCGGTGCCGTCGGGCGCGGGAAGACCCCTCCCGACGGTCCCGCCCATCGAGCGCATCCGCGCCGCGTATGGAGCGCGCAGCCAGAGCGACTACTTCTTCTCCAACATCGGGCTCGACATCTTCCTGACGATCATCACGTTCAACATCTACGGGGTCATCATCTTCTACCGGCTCATGCGGCGGATGCGTGACCACAACCGCCGCCGGCTCGAGCTCCTCGACGCTGCCAACGAGTTCGCGTGGCAGCAGGCGAACGAACGCGGCGTCGCCGACGAGCTGCGGCCCCACTTCGAGCGCATCTCGAC
>JBKOZX010000029.1:0-7956 GCA_046726115.1 Actinomycetota bacterium
GCGCGAGCTCGAGGACGCGTTCTACGGCGACCGGACCTATGCGGCGGAGGATCCCCAAGGGCATCAGTGGAACTTCGCCACGCACACGCGTGACGTCGCCCCGGAGGACATGCACCCGTAGGCGCTAGGTCTTGGCCTTCAGCGCCTCGATGAGCTTGGGCACGACCTTCGACGCATCGCCCACGACCCCGAGGTCGGCGACGCTGAAGATCGGCGCCTCCGGGTCCTTGTTGATGGCGATGATGTTGTCGGAGCCCTTCATCCCGACCATGTGCTGCGTCGCCCCCGAGATGCCGATGGCGATGTAGACCTTGGGCTTCACGGTCTTGCCGGTCTGGCCGACCTGCTTCGCGTACGGCACCCACCCGGCGTCGACGATGGCGCGTGACGCGCCCGACGCGCCCTTGAGCAGCTTCGCCAGCTCTTCGACCAACGGCTCGTACGCCTCGGCACTCCCGAGCCCGCGGCCGCCCGACACCACAACTTCGGCGTCCTCGAGCTTGGGGCCCTCTTGCTCCTCGACGTGGTGCTCGAGGACCTGTGCCTCGGCGGCGCGCCCGGCATCGACACCGTCGATCATCTCGACCGCCGCCGCACCACCGCCGCCCGGTTCAGGGGCGAACGACTTCGGTCGGATGGCTGCGAGGTACGGCTTCTCGCCGGCGAAGGCGGCGGTCACGATCGTGTTGCCGCCGAAGACCGCCGTGCTCACCGCGACGTTGTCGCCGTCGACCTCGACGCCGTTGCCGTTGGTGAGCACGGGCCGATCGAGCTTCGCCGACAGCCGCCCGAGCGCGTCGCGCCCGTCGTAGCTCTGCGCGAAGAGAATCAAGTCGGGCTGCTGATCGGCGACGAGCTTGGCGAGCAGCGCGCCCCCGACCACACCGCTCAACGACGAGCCGTGGTCGACGGCGTACACCTTGGTCGCGCCGTACTCGCCGAGCTGCGGAGCGATCGCGTCGGCGTCGGCGCCCGCGTACACGGCCTCGACCGTGTCACCGATCTCGCGCGCCTTGGTGAGCAACTCGAGCGTCGCGGAGGTCGCCTTGCCGTCCTCGCCCTCCGCATAGACCCACACGTTGGGAAGCGTCATCCGCGTGGCCTCCTAGATGACCTTGAGCTGCTCGAGGAAGGCGACGATCCGCTCGTGCGCGTCGCCCTCGTCTTCGATCTTCTCGCCCGCCTGGCGCTCGGGCGCCGCCTCGATCGACGTGATCTGCTGGCGCGCCCCCTTCCAGCCGACCTCGTCGTCGGACAGCCCGAGGTCGGCCGCCTTCGCCTGGTCGACCGGCTTGTTCTTCGCCGCCATGATCCCCTTGAACGACGGGTAGCGCGGCTCGACCACGCCGGCCGTCACGCTGACGACGGCGGGAAGCGGCCCCTCGACCATGTCGTAGCCGGCCTCGGTCTGACGCTGGACCTTCACCTTGCCGTCGGCGACCTCGATGTGCTTCGCGAAGGTCAACGACGGCCATCCCAGGAGCTGGGCGACCTGGGCCGGGACGGTGCCGGTGTAGCCGTCGGTCGACTCGGTCGCGGTGAGCACGAGCTCGATGTCACCGGCGCGCTCGACCGCCTTGGCGATCACCTTGGCGGTGGAGAGGGCGTCGGACCCCTGGAGCACCGGGTCGGAGACGAGGACCGCCTTCGCCGCGCCCATGGCCAGGGCCGTGCGCAGCCCCGACACCTCGTCGTTGGGGGCCATCGAGATCAGCGTCACGGCGCCGCCACCGGCGGCGTCGGCGAGCTGGAGCGCCATCTCGACTCCGTAGGCGTCGGAGTCGTCGAGGATGAGCTTGCCCTCGCGCTTGAGCGTCTTCGTCTCGGGGTCGAGCTCGCCCGGCGTGGCCGGGTCGGGGATCTGCTTGACGCAGACAGCGATGTTCATACCACTCCTGTGTGCCCAGAAAGGCCGGCGGTGATTCTGGCCCGGCGGGGCCGCCCACGTCGAAGCGATCCAATCGGAGGCCGACGGCGGCAGTACCGTCGGTCGCAATGCCGGCGGCGGTCGATGTCCTCGTGGTTGGCGCCGGGCCCGCGGGCGCGGCTGCCGGGCTTACGGCCCGCCGGCGGGGCCTCGACACCCTCATCGTCGACAAGGCCGCTTTCCCCCGCGACAAGACCTGCGGCGACGGGCTCACCACCGCCGCGCTGCGACTGCTCGAGCACCTCGGCGTGGATCTGCGCGACCTGCCGGGCTACATGGCCGTACGCGAGACCGTCCTCGTCGACCCGGATGGCCGGCAGGTCTCGCTGCCCCTGGGGGCGGACGGCGACTACGCCGCGGTTGTCCCCCGCATGGAGCTCGACGCCGCCATCGTCGACACGGCACGCGGCACGGGTGTCGAGGTGCGGGACGGCGCTGCCGTCACCGGGATCGAGGTGGACGGCGAGGGCGTCACCGCGACCATGGCCGGCGGCGACGACGTGCACGCCCGCTTCCTCGTCGCGGCGGACGGGCACTACTCGTTCGTGCGCCGTTGCCTCCGCCAGTCGGCGCCGCCGGAGCTCGGCACGTGGCACGCGTTCCGTCAGTACTTCCGCGGCGTCGACGACCGACGGCTCTGGGTGTTGTTCGAAGCCGATCTGCTCCCAGGGTACGCGTGGGTGTTCCCCTTGCCGGAAGGGCGCGCGAACGTCGGGTTCGGCGTGCTGCGCCATCCGGGCATGAGCGGCAAGGAGCTCAACGCACGCTGGCGCGAGGTGCTGGCGCGGCCGAGCGTGCGGACCGTGCTCGGTCCCGACGCCGAGCCCGAGGCGACGCACCGCGCGTGGCCAATCCCGGCTTCGTTCGACTACGACGCTCTCGCCGACGGCCCCGTGCTGTACGTCGGCGACGCCGCCAACGTCGTCGACCCGCTGACCGGCGAAGGCATCGCGCAGGCGATCGAGACCGCCACGCTCGCCGTGGACGCGATCGCGGATGGCGAGCCGGTCGGTGTCGGCAGTCGGTACCGGGAGGGCGTCCGGCGCGCGCTGGGGCGTGATCTGCGCTTCGCCGCCGCCTTGCAGCGGGTGCTGCGCTCGCGCCGCGGTGCGGCGCTCGCGGTGCGAACCGCGGGCCTGACGCCGTGGACGCGTCGCCACTTCGCCCGCTGGATGTTCGAGGTGTACCCGCGCGCGCTGCTGCTCACGCCGGACCGGTGGCGGCGCGGGATGTTCGCCGGCACCGGCGCGTACCGCTCCTGATCGTGGAGCAAGAGGCGCTGGATCCCGGCGACGGTCTCGCCCGGTGCCCGTGGGGCGTCGAGCCGGCGGAGTATCGCCGCTACCACGACGACGAGTGGGGCCGACCGGTCGTCGACGACACCCGGATCTTCGAGAAGCTGTGCCTCGAAGGGTTCCAGAGCGGGTTGTCGTGGCTGACGATCCTGCGCAAGCGCGACGGGTTTCGCCGCGCCTTCTGCGACTTCGACCTTGCGACGGTCGCCGCCTTCGATGACAAGGATGTCGAGCGCCTGCTCGGAGACGCCGGCATCGTGCGCCATCGGGGCAAGATCCAAGCGACCATCGCCAACGCGCGGGCGACCCTGGAGCTGCAGGCGAGCGAGGGTTCGCTCGCCGGAGTCGTGTGGCGTTACGAACCGGCCGCGGTAGCTCCTGTCCGTGCCCTCGCAAAGCTTCCGACGTCCCGACCGGAAGCAAAGGAGTTGTCCAAGGTGCTGCGCGGCCGGGGCTTTCGTTTCGTCGGCCCGACGACCGTCTACGCGGCGATGCAGTCCCTCGGCGTCGTGAACGACCATGTCGAGGGCTGCTATTGCCGGGAGCCGGTCGAGGAGGAGCGAGCCGCGCTCGAACGCCCGGGCTGACGAGGACACTTCATCGGTACCGTGTGCGTCGATGAGCCGCACAGAGGCCGACACCATCCGCCTGGTCGACGAGCTCGGAGCCAACGCCACCGCCGCCGCCACCACGCAGCTCGTCGACGGATGGCTCCTGCGCGCCGCGCCCGGCTACCCGTTCCGCCGCTGCAACTCCGCGCTCCCCTACGGTGGTGACAGCATCGGCCTCGAGGCGCGCATCGGCATGGTGGAGGATTTCTACCGGGCGCGCGACCTCCCGGCCCGATTCCAGATGAGCCCGGCCGCGCTCCCCGTCGGGCTCGACGACATGCTCGAGACTCGCGGCTACGAGATCGAGGAGCCCACACTCGTGCTCGTGGCCGACACCGCACGTGTCGTCGACCACACGCTGCGCGCCGACACCGGGGCGGTCACCGTCGGCGAGGGTATCGACGAGTACTGGGTGGCCGAGTACGCGTCGGCGTTCGGGGACGATGAGACGGCGCGCGATCGACTGCGCGGGTACGGGCACATGCTGCGCCATCTCGGGCCTGCCGTCGCCACCGCCGTGCTCCCCGTGGACGAGAGGCCGGCGGCTGTCGGCCTCGCCGTTCTCGAGCGGGGGTGGACGGGCGTGTACGCCATGGGCACCAAGCGCGAAGCGCGGCGGCGCGGTGCCGGGACCGCCGTGTTGCGGGCGCTCGCGCAGTGGGCGCACGATCGTTCGGCGACTCACATGTACCTCCAGGTGGAGGTCACGAACGACGGCGCCCGCCAGCTGTACACGCGCGCGGGGTTCGAGACGGCGTACCGGTACCACTACCGCACGTCCGCCTGACCCGCTTGACCACTCGGTCAAGCGACGGGAACACTGCTGCCCATGAGCATCGATTTCACCCTGCCGCCCGACGTCGAGGAGACGCGTCGCCGCGTCCGCGAGTTCATGGACGAGGTGGTGCGCCCGGCGGAGGAGAAGGTCTACGCCAACGCGCCGAACGGCGAGCCCGACCGATCCGACATCGTGCGGATGATCATCGAGCTCCGCCAGAAGGCGCACGAGTGGAACGTCTGGCTGCCGCATATGCCGAAGGAGTGGGGCGGTCTCGGCCTCGGGATCACCGCCATGGCATTCGTGTCGGCCGAGGCGGCCCGCACGAATTTCGGGCCGTTCATCCTGAACGCGCAGGCACCCGACGAGGGCAACCAGCACACGCTGCTCCACCACGCCAATGACGAGCAGAAGGAGAAGTATCTCCGGCCGCTCCTCGAGGGCCGGGTGCGCTCGTGCTTCGCCATGACCGAGCCCGAGGTCGCCGGCTCCGACCCGACGGGTATCCGCACGATGGCCGTCCAGGACGGCGACGAGTGGGTGGTCAACGGCCACAAGTGGTTCATCAGCGGCGCCAAGGGCGCGACGTTCGCCATCCTGATCGCCAAGACCGATCCCGATGCCGATCCGCCGCAGGCTTCCAACACGGCGTTTCTCGTCGACCTCCCCGCCGACGGCTGGGAGATCGTGCGCGACATCGACACGATGGCCGGCCACGGCAACCACTGCGAGATCCGCATCACCGACCTGCGCCTTCCGGATGCAGCCGTCCTCGGCGGCCGCGGGAACGGTCACCTGCTCGGTCAGGCGCGCCTCGGTCCCGCCCGTCTCGCGCACTGCATGCGCTGGATCGGCCAGACCGAGCTCGCCCTCGAGATGCTCGTCAAGCGGGCCGAGGAGCGTCAGCTGCACGGCGCGCCGCTCGCGGAGAAGCAGGCGATCCAGTGGATGATGGCCGACTCGGCGATGGAGCTGTACTCCGCCAAGCTGATGGTGTTGCACGCGGCCTACAAGATCGAGAACGAGCAGCCCTTCCGCCAGGAAGTCAGCTTCGCCAAGCACCACGTGGCGAACATGCTCTGGAAGGTCGTCGACCGCGCGATCCAGGTGCACGGCGCGCTCGGTTACTCCACCGACACGCCACTCGAGCGGATGATGAAGCACGCCCGCTCGGCCCGGCTCGTCGACGGCGCCGACGAGGTGCACCAGGCACTCATCGCCCGCAACGTGCGCGCCGCCGTGCGCGACACCGGCACCACCCACTCCGCCACCGGCGACTTCGACTTCTAGATCATCTAGATCGGCGGGGGCGCGGCGACGGAGAAGTGTGGCTCGAGGTGGGTCGTGTCGTTGAAGCGGCGCAGCACGATGCGGTCGCCCTCGACGACGATGTGGCTGATCGAAGCGTTGTCCGCTCCGATGAACGCGAACCCGCGAGCGTCGGTGGCGCTGGCGAGAACCTGGCCGATCACTCCGCCGTGAGTCACGACGACGACGCAGTCGTCGGGATGCGCGCCCGCGACGCGCGCGATGCCGGCATGGACGCGGGCGCTGAACACGTCGGTCGGCTCGGCGCCGGGAATCGGGTCCCAGCGTTCCTCCTCGATCGCGCGCACGAACGCGGGGTCGTGCTGCTCGGCTTTCACCCGCAGCAGGCCGCCTTCCCACTCCCCCAGGAACACCTCGCGGAGCTCCGGCTCGACGCTCGGCGCGATACCCAGGCGCTTCGCGAGCGGCGCCGCCGTCTCGACCGTGCGCCGCAGCGTCGTGACGTAGATCGCCGCGATGTCCTCGCCGGCGAGGCGGTTGGCCAGCCGCTCCGCCTGCTCCACGCCGACGGGGTCGAGCGGCGGGTCGCCGTGGCCGTCGACGAGCTCGAACGGGTGGTCGGGGTCGACGGGCTGGGACTCGCCGTGGCGCACGAGCAGAATCTCCGTCGCGCCCGGCGGCGGCGTGTATCGATGCTGGCGGTATCTCTTGGGCTCGGTCACGGGCTCGGTCACGGGCCGCGAGACTACGGTGCCGCCGCGGTGGCGGCGGCTTTGCCGACCGTCACCGCAGTGCCGGAGCTTGCGACGGCGCCAGAGGGGAGGTGACGCCGTGACCTGGGATCCCGAGCTCGACGAGCTGCGCCGGCGGACCGAGCTGGCCGCCGCGATGGGCGGCGACGAGAAGGTCGCCCGTCAGCACGACGCCGGCAAGCTCACGGTGCGCGAGCGCATCGACGGGCTGGTCGACCCCGGCTCGTTCCACGAGATCGGGGCCCTGACGGGGCGGGCCGAGTACGACGACGGTCACATGGTCAGCTTCACGCCCGCGAACTTCGTGATGGGCCGCGCCCGCGTCGACGGACGAACGGTCATCGTCGCCGGTGACGACTTCACCGTCCGGGGCGGGGCGGCGGACGCGTCGATCTTCCAGAAGCAGGTGCACGCCGAGCAGATGGCGAACGAGCTGCGCCTGCCAATCGTGCGGCTCGTCGACGGCTCGGGCGGGGGCGGCTCGGTGAAGTCGATCGAGACGATGGCCCGCAGCTTCGTGCCCTTCAACCCGGGGTGGGAGTGGGTGGTCGAGAACCTGGCGACCGTCCCCGTTGTCTCGCTGTGCCTCGGCTCCGTTGCCGGGCTGGGAGCGGCGCGGGTCGTGACGAGCCATTACTCGGTCATGGTGCGCGGGACGTCACAGCTGTTCGTGGCGGGGCCGCCCGTGGTGGCGCGCCTCGGGGAGCACGTCGACAAGGAGCAACTCGGAGGCAGCGACATCCACGGGCGCAACGGCGTTGTCGACGACGTGGTCGACAGCGAGCACGACGCGTTCGCGCGGGCGCGGTCGTTTCTGTCGTACCTGCCGCGATCCGTCGACGACGAGCCGCCGCGGGCTGATCCGACCGACGACCCGGAGCGCCGTGAAGACTGGCTCGTCGACGCGATCCCGCGTGACCCGCGCCGCGTCTACAAGGTGCGCGACATCGTCGACGCCGTCGTCGACCAGGGCTCCTTCTTCGAGATCGGCCGCGGCTACGGCGGCCCGGCGGTGACCGGGATCGCACGACTCGACGGCTGGCCGATCGCCGTGCTCGCCGGCGACCCGTACTTCTACGGCGCGGGATGGACCGCCGACGCGTCGCAGAAAGTCATGCGGTTCGTCGACCTCGCCGACACCTTCCACCTGCCCGTCGTGCACCTCGTCGACAACCCCGGGTTCGTCATCGGGGTCGACGCCGAGCGGGCGGCCACGATCCGCCACGGCGCCCGGGCGCTCGCCGCCATCTATCAGGCGGACGTGCCCTGGTGCTCGGTGATTCCTCGGAAGGTGTACGGGGTCGCGGGCGCCGCGCACCAGAAC
>JBKOZX010000030.1:0-3602 GCA_046726115.1 Actinomycetota bacterium
CACCGAAGACGCCGCACGCGTGGCCCGGACGCTGGTCCATCTCGCTACAAGTATGGCGTACGGATGTTCACCCTCCGGTAACTTCGCCCCGTGGGAACGACCGACACCGGCTTCTGCTTGTGGTTTACAGGCTTGTCAGGCTCGGGGAAGAGCACGGTCGCTGCCGTCGTGGTGGACGAGCTCCGTCGCCGAGGACACCGGGTCGAGCTCCTCGACGGCGACGAGGTGCGCGAGAACCTGTCGGCCGGGCTCGGCTTCTCGAAAGCGGACCGCGACACGAACATCCGCCGCATCGGCTGGGTCGCGGCGCTGCTCGCCCGCAACGGCGTCGTCGCGGTGTCAGCGGCGATCTCGCCGTACCGGTCGGTGCGCGAAGAAGTGCGTGCACAGATCGAGCACTTCGTCGAGGTGTTCGTCGACACACCGATCGAGGTGTGTGAGGAGCGCGACGTCAAGGGCCTGTACGACAAGGCCCGGGCTGGCGAGATCCCCGAGTTCACCGGCGTGTCGGATCCGTACGAGCCCCCGACGGCGCCGGAGGTTCGCGTCGTCACGCACGACCGCGACGCCGCCGCGTCCGCCGCCGAGGTCATCGCCTACCTGGAGGACGCCGGGCTGACGCCTCGGGGGCCGGCGCCGCGCCCGGCCGCGGCCGAGGCACGCTCGTGATCGACCTGCACAGCCACTCCACGATGTCGGACGGCACCGACACCCCGAGCCGCGTCGTCGAGCTCGCGGCCGGTGCCGGCGTGTTGGCGTTGGCGTTGACGGACCACGACACGCTCGACCACGTACCCGAGGCCCGCGCCGCCGGCGAGGCGCACGGCGTCCGGCTGGTCCCGGGGTGCGAGATCTCCTGCGAGCTCGACGGCCGCGCGCCTGGCAGCATGCACATGCTCGTGTTCTTCGTCGACGACGCGCCCGGCGCGCTCCGGGATCGGCTGAGCGAGCTCCAGGTGGCGCGCAACGAGCGCAATGTGCAGATCGTCGAGGCCCTCAACGCGCACGGCGTCCCGATCACGATCGACGCCGTCCTCGCGCAAGCCGGCCCGGGATCGGTCGGCCGGCCCCACATCGCGCGCGTGCTGATGGAGGAGGGCCATGTGCCGTCGATCCAGAAGGCATTCGATGCCTGGCTGGCGAAGGGCCGGCCCGCGTACTTCGAGCGCGACCGGCTGGCGCCCGAGGACGCGATCGAGCTCACGCACGCGTCCGGCGGCGTGTGCGCCATCGCTCACCCGGGATCGCTCGGTCTCGAGGACGGCGCGCTCGACGAGTTCGTGACCGTGCTGACGGACGCCGGACTCGACGCCCTCGAGTGCGAGTACGGCGCCTACACCCCGAACGAGCGGCAACCGTTCCACGCGCTGGCGCGCCGCCACGAGCTCGCGCCCACGGGCGGGTCGGACTACCACGGCGAGAACAAGCCGGGATTGTCGGTCGGGACCGGCCGGGGGGACCTGCGCGTCCCCGACGAGTACCTAGACGGGTTGGAGGCGCGCCGCCCGTAGGCGATGCGTGTGTGGAGCATCAAGGTGTTGCTCTAGGAAAGCATCGGTGCGTTGGCGCCGAGCGCGTGCGGGATCGCATCGCGCCACGCCCGGGTCGCATCGGCGAGGGGCAGGTCGAATGCGTCCCGGGCGACGAGGCTGTCCCCGCCTGCCTCACCGACGTCAGCCGCGGGCACGCCGGCCGCGCCGGCGCGCGCCAGCACCTCGTCGGCCAGCACGGGATCGACCGCGCACACCACGCGTGACGCCGATTCGGAGAAGCACTCGACTGCGCCGCCGATCTCGACGTCGAACCCGCACTCGCCCACGATCGCCATCTCGGCCAGCGCGACGGCCAGCCCACCGTCGGAGCAGTCGTGGACACCGTCGACCAGACCGTCCGCCACGAGGGCGCGTACCAGCTCGTTGACGGCACCCGCCGCGGCAAGGTCGGTGCTCGGCGGCACGCCGCCGTCGAGGCCGTGCACGACGGCCGCCCACTCGGACCCACCCAGCTCCGAAGCCGTCTCGCCCAGCACGACGATGCGCGTCGCGTCGGCGAGCGCGGGCGGCGGCGGGCGGTCGTCGAGCTCATCTATCAGCCCGAGCAGCCCGACGACGGGCGTCGGGTCGATATCGCGCCCCTGCGACTCGTTGTAGAAGCTCACGTTGCCGCCGACGACCGGGATCCCGAGCGCGCGGCACGCTTCGCTCATCCCGTCGACCGCCTCGGCGAACTGCCACATCACCTCGGCGTGCTCGGGGTTGCCGAAGTTGAGGCAGTTCACGAGAGCAAGGGGACGGGCACCGACGCACGCGACATTGCGCGCCGCTTCGAGCACCGCGAGCGCGCCACCGGCGCGCGGGTCGAGCCGGCAGAACCGTCCCTTGCCGTCGGTCGTGAGCGCCAGCGCTCCGTCGGTCTCCTTGAGGCGCAACACGGCGGCGTCTGCACCCGGGCCGGCGACGGTGTTCAGGAACAGCTGGTGGTCGTACTGGCGCCACACCCACGACTTGTCGGCGATGGTCGGCGTCGCCAGCAGCTCGAGCAGCTCGCCCGACAGGTCGGTCCCGACCGGGAAGCGCGCCGCGAGCTCGGGCGCGGGGTCGGCGGCCTGCAGTGCGTCCTGGCCCGCGGGCCGGGCGCGCGGGCGGTCGTACAACGGGCCGTCGCCCAGGCTCTCGACGGGGACGTCGGCGACCGGAACGGCGTCACCGTCGGTGTCCTGGCTGTCGAACAGGCCGTCGTACACCCGGAACCGCCGAGTGGCGGTCACGCGCCCGACGACCGCCGCGTCGATCTCCCACCGCCCGCAGAGCCCGAGCACCTCGTCGAGCGCGTCGGGCTGGACGATCACCAGCATCCGCTCCTGGCTCTCGGACGTCATCACCTCGACCGCGTTCATGCCCGGCTCGCGCCGCGGGACGCGCGCGATGTCGACGTCCATCCCCGCCCCCGCCTTGGCCGCCGTCTCCGACGCCGCGCACGAGAGGCCGGCGGCGCCGAGGTCCTGCACGCCCACCGCAAGACCTGCCTCCAACAGCGCCAGGCACGCTTCGATGAGCTTCTTCTCCTCGAGCGGGTCGCCCACCTGCACCGAGGGCCGCTTCGCCTCCGCTCCCTCTTCGAACCCGGCGGAGGCGAGCACGCTGGCGCCGCCGATGCCGTCGCGTCCGGTCGATGAACCGAGCAGGACGGCGAGGTTCCCCTCACCGCGTGCGCGGGCGAGGACCAACCGGTCGTGCGGCAACAACCCGAGACAGAGCACGTTCACGAGGGGGTTCTCGCGGTAGCAGTCGTCGAAGGCGACCTCGCCGCCGACCGTCGGCACGCCGACCGCGTTGCCGTAGCCGCTGATCCCAGACACGACGCCCTCGAACAGATAGCGCGTGCGCGCGTCATCGAGCGTCCCGAACCGCAGCGGGTCCATGAGCGCGATGGGCCGCGCGCCCATCGAAAAGACGTCGCGGATGATGCCGCCGACCCCGGTCGCAGCGCCCTGGTACGGCTCGACCGCGGACGGGTGGTTGTGGCTCTCGATGCGCAGGGCGACGGCTGTCTCTTATACACATCTGACGCTGCCGACGATTCGAAGAGGGTGTTGTTGTCGG
>JBKOZX010000031.1:0-2776 GCA_046726115.1 Actinomycetota bacterium
GGTCGGGGAGCGCGGCGCGACGATCGTCACGAACCCGGTGTCGAACCTCAAGCTCGCGGTGGGGCGCGTGTTCCCGTACGCCAAGGCACGCGAACACGGTGTGCCCGTCGGTCTCGGGACCGACGGTGCCTCGTCGAACAACTCGCTCGATCTGCTCCAGGACGTGAAGCACCTGGCGCTGATCCAGAAGCACGACGCCGGCGATCCCGCCGCGATGCCGGCGCCGGAAGCGTGGGCGGTGGCCACCGGGCAGCGCGCTCCGCTGCTCCTCCAGTCGCCGGTGCCGCGGGGCGCGGCGGGTCGCGTCGCCGTCGGGGAACCGGCCGACTTCCTGCTCGTGCGGAGCGACGTGCCCGAGCTCACCCCGGGCGACCTCGTCGCCAACCTCGTCTACGCCGCGTCGGGCTCGGTCGTCGACACGACGATCGTCGGGGGCCGGGTGCTCATGCGCGGTCGCGAGATCGCCGGCGAGGAGGAGATCCGCCAACGTGCGCTCGCGAGCGCGCGTCGTCTCGGCGTGATCGAGTAGTCCGTCGCGAGGGAGCTACAGCGACTTCGGCGTGGCGAACAGCTCGCGCACGCGTGGCTCGAAGTGCTCGAGCGGCAGCGTGTCGTAGTCGGGGTCGAACGCGGCTTGATCCCACTCGTCGGCGAATTGCTCGGCGAGCTCGTAGGCGGGATGACCCTTGTACTGGTCGCGGGCGTTCGGGTCGCCGCCGAAGTGGTGGTAGTAGTGCCGGCCCTGGAAGTCCTGGTGCACCTTGATCATCCAGTAGACGTCGTCGCGCACATACGGCTTGAGGATCTCGGCCGCGATGGCAGGGTGATTCGGGACGCTCACTGCCTTGCCGACGTCGTGGCAGAGGCTCGCGATCACGATCTCGTCGTCGGCGCCGGCGCGCTCGGCACGCGTTGCGGTCTGCAGGCAGTGTGTGAGCTGGTCGACCTTGAAGCCGTCGGTGATGTCCGCCAGCGACCGCAGCATGTCGAGCGTCCGCTCGGCGACCCGGTCCTGGTTCTTGAACGACTCCGCGCCGATGACCGCCCACTGCTCGGCCGTGGACTCGTCCATCCGGTTGAAGCTCTTGGCCTGTGTCTGCGTCATGACTCCATTCTCCCATATAGGGTCACCGCGGGCGGCGGCGGCTTTGCCGACCGCCCCCGCAAAGCCGGAGCCTGCGACGGCGAGAGGAGGAAACGTGGATCTTCCCCGGTTGGAGGCGCTCGAGCTCCCCGACGCGACGGGCGAGCCGCGACGCCTCGGGGACTTCTGGGCCGAGCGGCCGGTCATCCTGGTCTTCCTGCGCCACTTCGGCTGACTGCTCTGTCGCGAGCACGCCGCGCAGTTGCGGGGCATCTACGAGGAGATCCAACGGCGGGGCGCCGAGGTCGTGGCGATCGGCACCGGCAGCGTGCGTCACGCGGCGGCATTCGTCGCCGACGAGGATGTGCCGTTCCCCGTGCTGGTCGACGACGATGCCGCGGCCGCTCGCGCGGCATCCGTGCGCCGGGTCGGCTTCTTCCGCCTGCTCACCGACCGCCGGAGCCGGGAGGGCACGAAGCGGGCGCGGGCCGAGGGCCACCGGATTCACAAGGCGGGGCGCCGCGTCAACCAACTCGGGGCGACGTTCGTGATCGGCCCGGGCTCGCAGGTTCGCTACGAGCACCTCGACGACCACAGCGCCGACCACGCCCCGCTCGACGACGTGATGGCGGCGCTCCCGCCCGTCGCCACGAGGTGAGCGACCCGTTCTCCAGGATCGACTCTTCGGACGACGCTCGCTTCTACTCGGTCTCCCGCAAGGTCGTGCACATCGAGCCGGGCGCGATCGAAGCGCTCCGCAACGTGTACGCCGCGTGCTTCCCGCCCGGCGGCGCGCTCTTGGACCTCATGTCGTCGTGGCGTTCTCACCTCCCGGAGGGCCTCGGTCGGGTGGTCGGGCTCGGGATGAACGCCGAGGAGATGGCGGCGAACCCGCAGCTCGACGAGTACCTGGTGCACGACCTGAACGAGGACCCGCGCCTGCCGTTCCCTGACGAGTCGTTCGCGGCCGTCGCGTGCGCGGTGAGCGTGCAGTACCTCGTGCGTCCGCTCGAGGTTTTCGCCGACATCCGCCGGGTGCTCGCGCCGGGCGGTCCGGTCGTCGTGTCGTTCTCGAACCGCTGCTTCCCGACGAAGGCGGTCGCGTTGTGGCTCGGCGCGGACGACGACGGTCACCGCCGGCTCGTGCGGTCCTACCTCGAAGAGAGCGGCTTCGGCGACGTGGTCGATGAGCGGGTGGCCACGCCCGACGACCCGCTGTTCGTGGTGCGCGGCCGGCGTCCTTGACGCTCCGGTCACTGCCCGCTCGGCGCCGCGCGCAGCAGCTCCCGTCCTCGCCGGAAGAACTCCAGCGCAGTCGAGCGCTGGTCGCGAGCGTCCGCCAGCACCGCGACCGTGAGCCTCGCGCCCGCGAAGTGGGCGTCGTTCCAGTACTCGTCGTCGCGGACGTCACCCCAGTGCGTGACGTAGAGATAGGGAGCGGGATGGTCGTGGTCGCCTGGGGAGGCGCCGAACGTGCCGCGTCCGCCGGCGGCCTCGTCGCCGACGTCGACCGACAGGTCGAAGTGCTCGGGCCAGAGCTGTACGCGCGACGCCTTGTCGACGGGATCCGCCTCCGCCCGGAGCTGCTCCAGGGTCGACGCCGCGAACCCGAACCACGCGCCCAGGAATTCGGCGGCGACGGCGTCGAGGGTGAGGACGGCGTCCGGCTCGAGCGGGGTCGCGGGCGTGTAC
>JBKOZX010000032.1:0-1076 GCA_046726115.1 Actinomycetota bacterium
GATCTGCATGCCCATGTAGGTCATGTCCCAGCGCGAGTCGCCGATGATGTCGTCGATGAGTAGCTGCAGCGCGGGGTTGACGGGGTAGTGGCCTTCGAGCTTCGTGTCGAGGTAGCGAGAGAACACTTCGACGTGACGGGCCTCATCCATGACCTGCGTCGCCGCGTAGTACTTGGCGTCGATCCAGGGTGTCGTTGCGACGATCTTGGCGGTGCAGATCAGCGCGCCCTGCTCGCCGTGCAGGAACTGGCTCATCCGCCAGTTGAGGGCCTCGACCTGGAACCGCGTCCACTCTTTCGGGCCCCACCGTGCGACGGGCGAGCCGGGCAGCTCGGCCATCCGCTGCTGGAACATCGCCGCCGCCGGCGCCATCTCGAGCGCGACGCGTTCCGGGTCGACGGGCGTCGACCAGTCGAGGTCGGTCGAGCCGTTCCACTGCGACGTCTTGGCCTTCTCGTAGAGCTTGGCGAGGCCGGGCCGGGATCGCTCGTAGTCCCACGTGAAGATCGCTTCGCCGCGCGCCGGTGTCGGGTGCACGAGGTCGCCGAAGTCGATGCTGTCGTCGGCGAGGATCGCCTCGACGTTGTCGACGTCGTCGCGGCCGAGGAACTGCCGCGCTGTCTCGACCATGGTCGCCTCCGGTTCCGACTCGGCATCCACGCTACGAGTCGAGGGTAGCCTTCGGGTCGTGGAACGCCTGCTCGTGTACCACAACCCGAGCTGCAGCAAATCCCGCGGGGCGTTGGAGATCCTGGCCGACGAAGGCGTCGACCACGACGTCGTCGAGTACCTGCGAGCACCGCCCGACCGGGCCGCGCTCGAGCGCATCGTCGACACTGTCGACGCGCCGCCCGCGGAGCTGGTGCGCCAGGACCGGCGCTTCGAGGAGCTGGGCTTGTCCGCTTCGGACTACACGACCCGCGACGCGGTGATCGAGCTGCTCCTCGACCACCCGGAACTGATGCAGCGGCCGGTGATCTTCCGGGGCGAGCGCGCGGTGATCGCGCGCCCGTCCGAGAAGGTGCTCGAGCTACTCGACTGAAGGGGGACGTCGTGGCGGTCATCACCGACGAGCT
>JBKOZX010000033.1:0-1841 GCA_046726115.1 Actinomycetota bacterium
CTCGAGAGCGCGTTCTAGCTAGCGCGAGTACGGCGACTGGGGCCGCGGCAGCTTCTCGCCGTCGATTACGACGTCGACGCGCTCGTTGTAGAAGGAGAACAAGCCCGTGATCCCCTCGGCGTCGGGGATCGGTGACTCGTAGCTCCACACCAGGTCGTCGTGCGTCTCGCCGCCGGCCTCCACCGACCAGTACGACGCCTGGCCCTTGAACGGGCACACGCTCTCGGTGGACGTCGAGCGAAGCACATCGGCGCGGATGTCTTCGCGGGGGAGGTAGTAGCGGGTGGGAAGACCCGTCTCCTCGAGGAGGACAGGTCGGTCGGACTCGGCGACCTTCTCACCGCTGACGACGACCTCGACGTGCAGGTCGGCAGGGGTGATGGTGATGCTGTGGCCCTTGGTCATGTGTGGTTCAACCCCGGATGGCGGCTCGCATTCCATCCTGGCAGGTTGTCGGCGTGAACCGCACGGACCGGCTCTACGCAATGGTCGAGATCCTGCGGGCGACCGCGCCACGAGCCCGGACGGCGCGCGACCTCGCCGAGCGCTTCGAGGTCAGCGTGCGGACGATCGAGAGGGACATCTCGTCGCTGCAGCAGTCGGGCGTCCCCATCTGGGCGACGCCGGGACCGAAGGGCGGCTACTCGGTCGACCCGTCGATGAGCCTTCCGCCGCTCAACTTCAGCGCCGACGAGGCGACCGCGGTGGCGGTGGCGCTGGCAGCAAGCGGGCCGATCCCGTTCGGCGACGCGGCGCGGTCGGCGCTGCGGAAGCTCGTCGCGGCGATGTCGGCCGCCAACCGCGAGGGTGCGCGTGAGCTCGTGGCGCGCATCCATCTGCTGCAGCGGCGCGGACACCTCGAAGCGACGCCGGTGGTGCGGGCCGTGGAGACAGCCGTCGCCGAGCGCAAGGTGCTCGAGCTGGACTACGTCGACCGGTCGGGCCAGCGCACCGAGCGCCGGCAGGTCGAGCCGTACGGGCTCGCCGGCTCCGAGGAGCACTGGTACCTGATGGCGTGGTGCCGGCTGCGCGGCGGCGGACGCTCGTTCCGGCTCGACCGCATGCAATCGGCCCGGGTTACCGACGAGCGCGCGCCCGAGCGCAAGCTGCACGAGGTCGCCGGCGAGATCGCCGGCTATGCCCGCGAGACCAGTCTCGAGGAGTAAGGCACGACGCGCGTGTAGGCGCGGTCAGCGGGGGAGCACCGCCCACACGAGCAGGGCCGCCACGACGACCAGCGCGGCAAGGACGATGACGATGTCAGACGATCGCCGTACCTGCTTGCGGAACGGGTTGAACCCCACGGCGCTACGGTAGCGGCCGCATGGAGACGCTCATCGTCGAACGCGCCGACGGCGTCGTCACCGTCACGCTGAACCGCCCGGCGAAGAAGAACGCGATCAATGGGCCGATGTGGCGTGAGCTCATCGACGTGTTCGACGAGGTGGCCGACACACCGAGCGACCGCGTGCTCGTGATCACCGGCGCCGGCGACGGCTTCTGTTCCGGCGCCGACCTCGCGCCGAGCGACAACGCCGACCAAGCGGGTGGCGTCGGCTCGACGTACAGGGAAATGCGTGTCGTCGGGCGCGCCGCGTTGCGACTCCACCACCTGCCGCAGCCGAGCATCGCCGCCGTCAACGGCGTCGCCGCCGGCGCGGGCCTGAACCTGGCCCTCGGCTGCGACCTCATCGTGGCATCGGACCGCGCCCGGTTCTCGGAGATCTTCTCCAAGCGAGGGCTCAACGTCGACTTCGGCGGCTCGTGGCTGCTGCCCCGCCTCGTCGGGCTCCACAAGGCGAAGGAGCTCGTGTTCTTCGCCGAGGTGATCGACGCTGCCG
>JBKOZX010000034.1:0-3273 GCA_046726115.1 Actinomycetota bacterium
GATGAGGGCGGCGCGGTTCGGTGTGTGCGTTCGGTGCTTGTGAGGTTGGCTAGAGCTTGTCCGCTATACCGGCCCTCCGTAGAGATCCAGGGTCCGAGCCATTCCCCCATCGGCAGAGATGGTCTCGCCGGTGATGAAACGTGCGGCGTCCGACGCCAGGAAGACGATGACGTCGGCGATGTCGTCTGGGCTCGCCCAGCGCCTGAGGGCGGTCTGGCTCTCGATCGTCTCGACAACTCCGGGAACGGCCTTGTTCTTGGCCCACAGCTGTGTATCGACGACGCCTGGTGCGACCGAGTTCACTCTGATCCCAGAGGGTCCGAGTTCGATCGCAAGCGACCGGGTCGCGGCGTCGAGCGCACCCTTGGACGCTGCGTAGGCAGCCCGCCGCGGCGTGCCGACGAGTCCGGAGATTGACGAGAGGTTGATGATCGAACCACCACCGTGGGCGGCCATCGATGGAATGAGCGCTGCGATCAGAAGCAGCGATGCTCGGACGTTCACGGCCAGCAGTTCGTCGATGAGGGCGGCGTCGGTCTCTTCCGTCGACAGCCGCGCCGCCGAAGCGGCATTGTTGACGAGCACGTTGACGGTGCCAGACGCGGCGAGTGCCTGGTCGGCGATGTGTGCGGGAGCGCTCGGGTCGCGCAAGTCACCGGTCACGATCACCGGGTCGTTCCGGAGGTCCCGAGCGACTCGTTCCAAATCTTCACGAGCGCGCCCAGCCAGCACCACACGGGCACCGGCGCGATCTAATGCGACCGCGGTTGCCGCGCCGATTCCTCTCGAGGCACCCGTCACCAGTGCCGCTCGATCATGCAACGAGAATGGATCCACGCGGCGAGCCTAGGTGTAGACGCGACACCAAGGTGCCGCTATGTGCGTGCTGACCTTGGTTCCACGCGTCGTTCTGTCGCGACGTTCTGTACGGCGACTACGAGCTCGATCGGTAGGTAGCTCGAGGCTCCCGTCCGTCACGACCCTGCAGACCGAACAGCGACGGAGGTCGCGGCGCGTACCGCCCTATCGTCTCCGCGTGGCACTGGCCCACAAGGCTGGCGGGCGACTCGACCTGGCGCGCGCGGCGGCGATGGACACGACCGAGGTCCTCGCCGCGTTGAGCAGCGACGCCGGTGGGTTGTCGAGCTCGGAGGTGGCTCGGCGGCTCGCCGCCGTGGGGCCGAACGCGGTGCGGACCCATCGGGCACGGTTCTGGGCCGTCCTGGGCCGTCAGCTGCGGAGCCCGCTGCTGCTGCTCCTCGTGGCCACCGCGACGCTGTCGTTCTTCCTTGGTGATCGCGCCGACGCGCTGATCATCGGCTCGATCCTCGCGTTGAGCGTCGGACTCGGCCTCTACAACGAATACCAGGCCGAGCTGGCCGCCGAGGCGCTGCACTCCCAGATTCGTCACCAGGCGCTGGTATTACGCGACGGACAATGGGTGTCGCTCGACGTGACCGAGCTCGTTCCGGGCGATGTCGTGCAGCTAGAGCTCGGCGGCGTCGCGCCCGCCGACGTGCGAATCCTGGAGGCCACGGGTCTCGAGTGCGGCGAGGCGGTGCTCACGGGCGAGACCTTCCCAGCTGCGAAGTCCTCCACCGCGGTGGCGGCCACCAGCGGCCTGGCCGACATGTCGTCCGTCGCGTTCATGGGAACAGTCGTGCGCTCCGGCCGGGGGCAGGGCGTGGTCGTCGCCACCGGCGCGCAGACCGAGTTCGGACGCATCGCGCTCGGCTTAGGTGAACGCGAGCCCGAGACCGAATTCCAAGTCGGTCTGCGGCGCTTCTCTGGTCTGCTCGTGCGCGTCGCCGGCGTGTTGACCGGATCGATCTTTGTCATCAACGTCCTGCTGTCACGGCCGCTGATCGAAGCGCTGCTGTTCTCGCTCGCCATCGCGGTCGGCATTACGCCGCAGCTGCTGCCGGCCATCGTGACCACGAGCCTCGCAGCAGGCTCCCGCCGCCTCGCTCACGACAAGGTGCTCGTGAAGCGCCTGATCTGCATCGAGGACCTCGGGAACATCGAGATGCTGCTCACCGACAAGACCGGCACGCTCACCGAGGGACGAATCGGCTTCGAGCGCGCGCTCGACCCGGCCGGGCGGCCGGCCGAACAGGTTTTCGTGCTCGGGCTCGTGTGCAACGAGGCCGCGGTGGAACACGGTGCCGCCGTCGGAGGCACCCCGCTCGACGTGGCCCTCTGGGAGACGCCGCGGGCCGCCCGAGCGCCGGTTGATGCCTATCGACGCGTCGCGATCGCTCCCTTCGACCACGACCGGCGCATGGTCTCGGTCCTCGTCGACGATGCCCGGGACACGCGCACCCTGATCACCAAGGGCGCCCCCGAGTCCGTCCTCGAACGCTGCAGCGATGTGACCCTTGACGCCCGAAGGGTTCTGGACACCGAGTTCGGAGCCGGTGGGCGCGTCGTCGCCGTCGCTTCCCGGCCAGCTCCGGACCTCGACTCGATCACGCCGGCGGACGAGCACGACCTCACCCTCGCCGGCTTCCTCGTCTTCCTCGATCCGCCGAAGAGCGACGCGGCATCGTCCATCGCCCGCCTGAACCAACTGGGCATCACCATCAGGGTCATCACCGGCGACAACGCCAAGGTCGCCGAGAAGGTCTGCGCGGATCTCGGACTTCCGCCGGCGCGGACGCTCACCGGTTCCGACCTCGAAACGCTCGACGACGACGAGCTGCTTGCACAGCTCCCCGACACGACAATCTTCGCCCGGGTCAGCCCGGAACAGAAGGCGCGCCTCATCCACGTCGCCCGACAAGCAGGCGACGACGTTGCCTTCCTCGGCGACGGCGTGAACGATGCCGTTGCCCTGCACGCCGCCGACGTCGGGATCTCCGTCGAGAGCGCGACGGACGTCGCGAGGGACGCCGCCGACGTCGTCCTCCTTGAGAAGGACCTCGGCGTGCTCGCCGACGGCGTGGTCGAAGGGCGCAGGATCTTCGCGAACACGATCAAGTACGTGCTCATGGGGACGTCATCGAACTTCGGGAACATGTTCAGCGCCGCGGTGGCCTCTGCGTTCCTCAGTTTCCTGCCCCTGCTTCCGTCACAGATCCTGCTCAACAACCTCATTTATGACACCAGCCAGCTCACGATCCCGACCGACAACGTCGACGCGGAGATGCTGCGCCGACCCGCGCACTGGGACATCGCCATGATCCGCCGGTTCATGCTCTTCTTCGGTCCCATCAGCTCGATCTTCGACTTCGCGACCTTCGGGGTCATGCTCGGCGTTTTTGGCGCCGGACC
>JBKOZX010000035.1:0-3285 GCA_046726115.1 Actinomycetota bacterium
GTCGTGGAAGATGACGTACGCGGGGACGCCGGACGCGCGGGCCAGGTTGCGTCGCCATTCGTGCAGCGCGTCGAGCAGCTCCGAGCTCGCGGGGTCGGTGTCGCGGCCGGACTGGGCGCCCGATCGCCGGCGCGCCCCCGCCACCTGGGCCCGCGCCGCGGCGAGCCCGGCGCCTGCGTTGTCGTCGCCATCGGCGTCCCGCGTCCGGGCCGAGGCGACGGCCCTTTCGATGGGAGCCAGCCACGGGCTCGCCGTCCGGCGGTACGTGCGCACCCCGACCGTCCGCCGCTGCGCCCAGCTCAGGCGCAGGTTCTGCTCCGCGCGTGTGACCGCGACATAGAGCAGACGCTGCTCTTCGGCGATCTCGGAGGGGGTCTCGGCGTGCACGATCGGGACGAGGCCCTTCTCGAGCCCGACGACGAAGACCGTGTCGAACTCGAGGCCTTTGGCGCGGTGAAAGCTGAGCAGCTCGACCGCGTCTGCGTCGCTGCCGGCGACCCCGGCGTCGTCACCGCTGCGCAGCGAGGCGTGGAGGAACTCGAGAAAGCCGTCGAGCGATCCGGCCCCGCCGTCGGCGGCGAGGTAGTCGCGGCCCAGGCGGGCGATCGCCTCGACGTGCTCGCGGCGCTCCTCGGGCGCGCCGGCGATGTCGTCGGCCAGTGCTTCGATGTGACCGGCGAAGGGGACACCGGGCCGCTCGCGTGTGTACTGGCGCAGTGTGTCGAGCGCGACCTTGACCTCCGGCCGGTCGAGGAACTGCGCGCCGCCGCGCACTCGGAACGGGACACCCTCGCGCCGCAGCGCCTCCTCGAACAACGCCGACTGCGCGTTCGTCCTGTACAGGACGGCCACCGACGACCAGCGCCGCCCCGGCGCGTGCGCTCGCCGGAGCGCCCGGGCCACGCCTTCAGCCTCGTCGTCGTCGGTCGGGAAGGCGCGGACCACCGGGAGCGGTCCATCGGGTCGTGAGCTCCGAACCGCTGCCGGCGCACCGTTGGGCGTCAGCAGCGCGGCGGCGGTCGACACGACCTGTGGCGACGAGCGGTAGTTGGTGCCGAGCCGCACGACGGCGGCGTCGCGGAAGTGGTCGCCGAACCGCGTGAGGTACTCGGCATCGGCGCCCGCGAACCCGTAGATGGCCTGGTTGTCGTCGCCGACGACGCAGAGGTCGGGACGGTCGCCGAGCCAGGCGCGCACGAGGCGGAACTGGGCCGGGTTCGCGTCCTGGAACTCGTCCACGAAGAGGTGGCGGAAGCGCCACCTCTGCGCGGCCTGGAACTCGGCGTCGGTCTCGAGCGCATGGGCGCACCAGCGGATGAGATCGTCGAAGTCGACGAGGCCGCGTCGCCGCCGCTCACGCTCGAACCGCTCGAAGATCATCGCGACCTCGGCCGGCGACCGTGGGGGCGTGCGTCGCGCCGCCTCGGCCGCGGCCTGGTAGCCGTCAGGAGCGATGAGACGCGCCTTGGCCCACTCGACCTCGGCTGCGATCTCGGCTGCCAGGAGGCCGCGCTCGGCGCCGCGGCCCGGCAGCATCGGCACGAGCAGGCGCGCCTTGCGTTCGAGGAGCTTCGGCATCGGGCGGTCGCGGTCCTCGCAGAGTCGCCGGAGCTGCGCCAGGGCGATCGAGTGGAACGTGCCCGCGGCAACGAGGCGACGCACCCCGAGCTGGGTGAGCCGGTCACCGAGCTCGCCGGCGGCCTTCCGTGTGAACGTGACCGCGAGCGTGTGGGCGGGGTCGATGTGCGCGTGCCGCGACTGCCAGGCGATGCGGCGGGTCAGGACGCGCGTTTTGCCCGCGCCCGCGCCCGCGAGGATGGCAAGGGGAACGGTGGGCGTGGTGACGGCCTCGCGCTGCGCGTCGTCCAGCCCCTCGAGCAACGGGTCGTCTCCCACTTGCTTGACCATACCGATCGGGTACGACAGGAAGCTGGGACACCCAGCGGGAAACGGAGACGTGGGAAGGCCCCGAGTAGTCTTCGCTGCGTCGCAGCTCCGATCTCCTCGGGGCCGATCCCGGTTCGGATCGCCGCCTAGCCGACTCCCCGGCGGGCGGGGTGCCGACATCAACTGCGTCCCGGCCGCTGGCGCCTGATGACACCGACGTTCAGCCGCCGACCGGCGCCTCGGACCCGTAATCCGGCGACTGCCACTCTGACAACACCAGTGCCGTGCCCTCGTCAACCGGCGCAAGCGAACATACGACCGAGCCCGCGCGACGTCAAGAGGCTTTCCAGCCCCGGCTACGTTCAAATGCAATGCACGTGTCGCGCGACCGCTTCGAGGAGCTCGTTGCCGACGCGCTCGACGCCATCCCACCCGACCTCGCCGCCCACATGGAGAACGTCGTGGTGCTGGTCGAGGACTGGCCGACACCTGAACAGCTCGGCGGGCGTCCCGGCACGCTGCTCGGGCTCTACGAGGGCGTCCAGCTCACCCACCGCTCGCCGATCAACTACGCGGGCGTGATGCCCGACCGCATCACGATCTTTCGCGGTCCCCTGAGCGAGCGGTCGCGAGACGAAGCGGACCTCGGCCACCACATCCGCGTCACCGTGATCCACGAGATCGCGCACCACTTCGGCATCGACGACGCCCGCCTCCGCGAACTCGGCTGGGCATAGGCTCCGACCCGTGCGGGAGCGGGCCGGATGGCGCAACTGGGGGCGCAACCAGGAGTGCGACCCGGCCGCCGTCGAGACGCCGATGAGCGAGCTCGAGGTGGTGGAGTCGGTCCGCCGTGCGAAGCGCGCCGGGCAGACCGTCAAGGTCGTCGGCGCCGGCCACTCCTTCACCGGGATCGCGTGCACCGACGGTCGCATGCTGCGCCTGGGCTCGCTCAACCGTGTCGTCGCCCTCGACGCCGACGCGGGCACGGTGACCGTCGAAGGCGGTATCCCGCTGTGGCAGCTCAACGACGAGCTCGCCACGCGTGATCTCGCGCTCCCCAATCTCGGTGACATCGACCGTCAGTCGATCTCGGGCGCGATCGCGACGGCCACGCACGGGGGCGGGAAGCAGTTCGGCGGGCTCGCGACGTTCGTCACGGGGCTCGAGCTCGTCACAGCCGACGGCGAGCTGTTGCGCTGCTCCCGGGACGAGGAGCCCGAGGTGTTCGCTTGCGCACGCGTCGGGTTGGGTGCCCTCGGCGTCGTCACCAAGGTCACCCTGCAGTGCCAACCCGCGTTCCGGCTTCACTCGATCGAGAAGCCGCGGCCGCTGGACTCGCTCGTCGACGACCTCGACGACATCATCGACCACAACGAGCACATCGACTGCTATTGG